>CAZOZX010000013.1:0-32210 GCA_964584415.1 uncultured Syntrophomonas sp. | reverse complement strand
CTGTTGATTCATGCACCTCGACCAACTCGGCTACCTGTTTCAGGGTCAATGGTTTGAGGTATTTGATCCCCCGATCGAGAAAATCGATCTGGATATCGACGATGCACCGGATAACTTTATCCAGGGTGCGGCGCCGCTGTTCAATACTGCGAATCAGCCAAATCGCTGAACTCATTTTTTCGTCCAGGTATTTACGGGCATCATCGGTAAATTGCCCCGGTTTGCGCATCATGCTTTCATAAAGCTGGTTGACCATCAGCCGGGGAGATGCACTGTCGTTGAGGACCACTACATATTCCCCTTCCACTTTCTCAACCATGGCATCGGGAATAATGTATTTGATTTCATCGGCAGAACTGTATTGTAATCCCGGTTTCGGATCCAGGGTGCGGATTATATCACAGGCTCTTTGCACATCCTGGATGGAAGTTCCCATGGCCTGGGCAATCTTGGCCAGTCGACCGGCGGCCATGTCATCAAGATATCGATTGATAATGGACTCAGCCAGCGCGTCTTCCTTGCCAAAATAGCTCAGCTGGATCAATAAACATTCCTGTAGGGTAGTCGCCCCGACACCATGCGGATGGAATGATTGAACCATAGCCAGGACCCGTTCAACTCTTTCCTGGTCGGCCCCGGTTTGGGCCATGATTTCCTCCCGGTTAACACACAAATAGCCGTGGTCGTCAATATTGCCAATTACATAGAAGCCAACCGCCAGGTCTTCCGGGTCTTTACAGGCCAGGCGCAGCTGGAATTCGAGGTGTTCATATAAGGTAGGACGTTTGGTAAGGAAATTGTCATAGGTGCGATTCTCATCATCACTGGCCGTATAACCGATATCCCGGTCATGATAATAATCCGCCCATTCTTCAAAGGTGGTGGCGGGCTCAGGTTCTTTGGCTTCCTTTTCCGCCGCCTCCTGGCTGTCTTCAGTACCTGGTTCTGCTTCCTGGACGTCCAGTAGAGGATTTTCCTCCAGCTCCTTCTGAGTAAATTCCTCTAATTCCATGGTCGACATCTGCAGAATGGCAATAGCTAACCGCAGCTCCGGGGTCATAACCAGCTTCTGTTGTTGCTCCAGGTAAATATCATTCGTAATTCTCATATCGGCCCTCATTGACCTACTGGTCTTGTATTGTTTCAGCCAGGCTCTCCAGTTTGGCCATCCGGTAAGCTACTCCTGATTTGGTTAAAGGAGGATTGAGCATGGTCCCCAATTCCTTCAAGGTGCTGTCGGGGTGTTCGATCCTTAAAAAGGCTATCTCTCTTAAGTTGGGGGGAATACCCCGGACTCCGATCTGAGCTAAAATTTTCTCGATCATCTCCACCTGCCGGACCGAGGCATCTACAGTTTTAGCCAGGTTGGCGGTCTCACAATTAACCTGCCGGTTCACCTGGTTGCGCATGGATTTGATTATTCGGACGTTTTCAAATTCCAGCAAGGCACGGCTGGCTTCGACCAACCTTAGAAAATCAACTATTTTTTCGCTTTCTTTGATGTAGATTAACGGATTATTCTTTCTCTCGGTTAGGCGGGCGTCTAATCCCAGCTTTTGCATTATCCGGATTACATCAGCTGCCAGGCGGCTATCATTAAATACTATCTCCAGGTGATAGTTGCCCTCAGGCCGGTTAATGAAACCGGCGCTGATAAATATTCCACGAAGATAAGCCCTTTTACAGCAGTTTTTCCTAACCAGTGACCAATTAACCTGCTTTTTGAAACCAGTGTCAGTCCTGCCCAACTCCTCCAGGAGTTTATTAGATCTGGGACTGTCGAGGCGGGTTTCCACCACGTAGACGCGGGATTTCCTAAACCTTTTTTTTTGTAAAATCCGCACGGTGGACGATAATCCATAGGTTTCTTTCAATAATGTATACACTTTCCTGGCCTGTACCGGGTTTTCGACGGTGGTTTTTACCAGGGTCACGCCATCCGGGCTTGCTTTTATCTCACCCCGCATCTCCAGCAGAGCAGCCAGCTCCGCCTTCTGGCAGCACTTTTTGGCGGGAATGATGCGTGCCAGTTCGTTTCGTACATCATTGGAGAAGCTCATTAGACTTCCTTTTTATATCGAGCCAGATCCCGGTGCCGGACCATAACGTTATAACCTTGTTTGGTCAGCTGCTTGCCGAAATAATCAGCCAGCACAACTGATCGATGCTGGCCGCCGGTACAGCCGATAGATATGGCCAGGTTGGTCTTGCCTTCCTGGATGTAATGCGGTATTAAAAATTTTAGTATATTCATAAATCTCCGGGCAAAGGATTTGGTGATAGGAGACTGCATGACGTAATCGATTACCTCGTCATCCTCACCGGTCTGGGTCGTCATTTCCGGATCATAAAATGGATTGGGCAAAAATCTTACATCCATCATGATATCGCAATCCAGCGGTATTCCCATCTTGTAACCAAAAGATACGATATGAATGGACAGATTACCGGTTCCCCGGTCATTGTAGAGTTCAGTCAGTTTTTCCTTTAACTGCCGGGGGCTGGTATTGGAAGTATCCAGGATGACGTTGGCCCGGCCTCGCAGTTCTTCCAGTATGTTACGTTCCATTCTGATCGCGTCCAGCAGCCGGTCCTGGGGAGCCAGGGGATGGCGGCGGCGCGATTCCTTGAACCGGCGTACCAAAACCTCATCAGATGCTTCCAGGAACAATATCTCATAAGCAATGTGGCTTTCTTCTAGTTCATGGAGGGACTGTGACAGATCGTGAAAGAAATCTCCACCCCGCACGTCAGTTACCAGGGCAACTTTGTCGATTTTGCCTTCTGACTGCATGCTGAGTTCAATGAACTTATTCAGTAAAGCCGGGGGCATATTATCAACACAGTAGTAGTCAATATCCTCCAAACAGTTGATAGTTTGGGTCTTCCCCGCTCCCGACAGGCCGGTTATGATGACTACATGCAAATTCTGGGCTTCTTCACTCACGGCGGCGTTCCTCCCTTGCCCCGGCCAACACAAAAAATTGCTTGGTTTGTGGTCCCGCTGGTACGTATGCATTAATTATACCAGATTGACTGAAGTTAATAGGTTTGTGAATTATTTTGCTAGTTCATTTTTTAAGTAATCGATAACTTTTACCGGGGTAGGATTGATTCCATATTCTTCAGCCAGGTAGTAGCTGACGTAATCACCTACATAAACCAATGAATAAAATCTAGCCAAAAATCCCTGTCCGCGGCTCTCGACCTCCATTATTTTGCCAACTTTATCATTGATAATTTGTTTGCTTATCTCCATACGCTTTTGCACTCGCTCATGGTCATGGGAGTCGCGCAGGATAATGATTACCATGCGGGCCAAAATATCTGCGGGCACTTCGAAGCCCACTATCTCATTATGATTCAGCTCGGGAAACATATTGCTGAAGACCGGGCATTTGGCATTTTCATTTATCTGGGTTTTCCAACGCAAAGCCGCAACCTCGGATCTTCCCGAACTACCCCAGATCACCGGCAGATTCCCCTTAAGTTCCCTGGCTATCTGGCGGGCCAGGTTGGAATTGATCTCAACCTCGGGATCGATCTCTTGCCGGAGCGTTTGCAAAACATCAATTGTCTCCTTGATCTCCTGTTCAACCCCGGATACAATACCCAGGTTACCCAGGATCAGGGCCAATGGGGTAAATAAGTAACCAGTAGCAGCGCGGGGGGATAATCCACATGGGATATTGACCACGGCAAATCCATCATTACTGGCCATGTCTGCCAGTTTGCCGCCGCTGGTAACTGCTATAATAACTGCACCTTGGTTCCGGGCTTGCTGGTAACTGCTGAGGGTTTCCTCGGTATTGCCTGAATAACTAGCTATCAAAGCCAGGCTGTTGCAATCCACAAAAGCTGGTATTTCATAATCCCGATTCACTATCACCGGGATCTTAGCCCGGGATAAAGCGTAGGTGCGTAATATGTCGCCGCCGATTGCCGAGCCCCCTAAACCGGAAACCATAATATTTCGGTATTCACGCTTATAGTATGAGGGTAAATTAACTCCTTGCTGAAGCATAGCTGCAAATTGCTCGGGCAACTGCCACAAATACGACGCCATCTTTTCTTTAGTCATAGAACCCGCCTTTCCAAAATTATTATATAAGGTATGGAGACAGTATCAGGGTTCGTCCCTATACCGGCCGTCTATATACGGCGTAATTCATAATCCATTTGCCCCAGCCCCATTTGGGCGGCATGCTGTAACTGGACCAGGGGTTTGGTACCGGGATGAACCTTTTCAAACTTATCTTCCCCAGGCAGAATGCCTTCTATAACCGAGCCGGCTAAGGCCGGTTGGGCATTAACCAGATCATAACAAGCCTTATCCAGGGCGACCGGGTCCTTCGATGCCAAAATCCCCATATCCTGCACAATAGGATGATCATTATGCCCAAAGCAATCGCAATCCGGACTGATATCCGTCAAGAAAGATATGTAAATCACTTTATCTTTTTTATCCTGGACCGCACCCCATGCATACTCGGCCATTTTCTCATGGGCTGATTCGGTCGAGGTACGCCAGCTGATCCTGACTGCATCGAAAAGGCAGGTTACGGTACACTCACCGCATCCCCAACATTTCTTATCCAGAATATATGCCTTTTGCCCCTTTTTATTCCCATCCCAGGGCTGCATTTCAATGGCATCGGCCGGGCACCAGTCCTTACATTTGGCACAGCCAGTACATTTATCGTCCTTTACTTTGGGCAGCACATCAGAATGCATTTGCTGCTTGCCGCTGCGGGAGCCCAGACCCATCCCGATATTCTTAATTGCTCCCCCGAATCCGGTCATTTCGTGGCATTTGAAATGGGTCAGGACGACCATGGCATCAGCATGATAGGCCGCACTGCCTATGTTCACTTCCTTAAAATGTTTGCCTGTTACCGGAACCTTGACGAAATCCTTGCCAGTCAGCCCATCAGCGATTATTAAAGGAGCACCCGCAACCGCATAGTCAAATCCGTTGCGTATGGCCGTCTCCAGATGATCCACAGAATTGGACCGAGTACCGACATAAAGAGTATTGGCATCGGTCAGAAAAGGGCGCCCCCCCAGGTTCTTAACCTGCTCCACCACTCGTCTCACATAGGGCGGCCTGATATATGCCATATTGCCGGTTTCCCCGAAGTGCAATTTGATGGCCACCAAATCCCGGGGAGCAATTATGTCCTTTATCCCGGCTTTTTGGGCCAATTTGTCAACCTTCTCGAGCAAACTGGTTTTGCCGGTTCTCAGACCGGAGAACCAAACCACCGATCCCATCATTTTCGCCCCTTTCATCAAGGAAAACGGAACCGAACCCAAAAGCCCGGCTCGACCGCCAAAAACCGCTGATAGCTGCGTTAATTCGGAACTCCTGTGCAATCGAAGTATCCTACATAAGTCTCAATTCAGGTATCCCAAATGCCTTACTCTAAGCCTTTTTTTGCCCTTCTGCCTGTACTACACTGCCTTCAAAACTGAGCCGGGCTCATACAGCCCGGCTCTGTATATTTTATATTGTTATCTTCCCAGTTCGATGAGCCTGTCCTCCACAAAGTAACTGATGAGGAAGCTGAATAAGCTCAAAACTATCGCACTCAAAATCGCCCAGCCGAATCCATTAATATCAAAGCCTTTGACGGTTACTGAGGTCAGCCACAACATTAACCCATTTACCACAAAGGTGAATAACCCCAAGGTAAGCAAATTCAAGGGCAGGGTCAGGATTAACAACAAGGGCCTGATTACGGCATTGATGATCCCCAATACTATTGAACCGACTATGGCCCCCCAAGGAGTGACTTCAAATCCCGATAGCAGCGCAGCTGTTAACATGATAGCCAGAATATTCAGAATCCAACGCAAAACCCAACCTGGCATGGCACCCGCTCCTTTCTTTCTTCCTATGAGTAGCATATCCCCCATCTTTATTTAGTATTATAATAAGCAATTCTGTCATAAAATCCTACAATATTTGCTGAGATTTCGATATTATTTCCCGGGAAATAATATTTTTCATTCTAATTCATAAAAAAGAGTCAAATCCTAAAAAATTTGACTCTTTATTTCTATACGCTGGGATGGAAGTGCATGTATATCCGTTCCGCGGTTGACCGGTCCAAGCCGGGTACCTGCAGGAGCTCATCCCGGGACGCGGTTCGTACTCTGCTGGCCGATCCGAAATGCAGCAGCAGCGCCTGCTTGCGCTTAAGGCCTACTCCCTCTATCGCATCTAGAGCGGATCTGCTTATCTTGCTGCCCCTTCGCTGCCGGTTGTAAGTTATAGCAAACCGGTGGGCTTCATCACGTAATCGCTGCAGCATTTTCAGGCCCTCATCCCGGCGCGGCAGCCTTATAGGTTCCGCTCGTCCCGGCCGGTATATGGCCTCTTCTTTTTTAGCTAATCCAATTACGGGGATATCCACATCCATGTCTTTCAAAACTTTTTGGGCAGCATTGACCTGCCCTAAACCACCGTCTATCAATAACAGATCCGGTTCCGGCAAAAAGGCCTGGTTGCCTTTTTGCGCCTCCTGCAGTCGGCGTTGAAGAGCTTCACTTAATGAAGCTACGTCATTATTCTGCTCGCTGCGGATCTTAAAACGCCGATAGGCCTTTTTATCGGCCTTACCTCCCGTAGCTACTACCATAGAAGCCACCGTTTCTTCTCCGCCCAAATGGGAAACGTCAAAACACTCTATTCGCTGGGGAATTACTTCAAGATCAAGCGTACGGGCTAAATCTCGCAGAATCCGGTCATTCTTGCTCTCTTCCAGCATCCTCTCTTCCCAGAGAAGCCGGACATTATCCATAACCATATCCAGCAGCCGTTTTTTATCGCCCCGTTCCGGCTTCCAGATCCGGCAGCGTGACCCATGCGTTTCTCTAATCCAATTTTGGAGAAGCTCGGTATCAGCCGGGAGCAGGCATACCAATACTTCCGGGGGAATATCAGGGCTATCTTCGTAATATCGCTTTATAAAAAACTCGATCGCCTCATCATCGGCTTCATCAACCACTGGTTTCAGCCAAAAGGTATCTTTGCCAACAATCTTGCCGGCTCTTATTTTAAAAACCAAAATGAGTTTCTGCTGGTCTTCCCCAACCATACCGACTATGTCCAGGTCATAGGCTTTATCAAGACTCACTTGCTGCTTCTCCCCCAGGACTTTTAAGGCGCTGGCCTGATCGCGGAGCCGCGCCGCTTTTTCAAATTCCAGGCTGGCTGCCGCCTGCTTCATTTCAGCCGCAATTTGTTCGGCCAACTGTTGGCCGTTGCTTTCTAAGTAGGATATTATGCCATCGACCAAAAGCTGATAGTCCCCGGTGGTTACTTGACCGGTACAAGGGGCTGTACATTTGCCCAAATCATGATTGAGACAGGGCCGGCGGTTGGCAGGCAAATTTTTGCAGGTGCGTAAAGGAAAAATTCCGGTGAGCAATTTTATGGTTTCCCGTAATAGTCCCACTTCGGTATAGGGACCATAATAGCGGGAGACTTTATCCTTCTTCTCTCTGACGATGCAAAGGCGGGGAAATGGTTCCGCGGTGATTTTGAGATAAGGGTAAGTCTTGTCATCGCGCAGGTCGATGTTATAGCGGGGCTGGTAGGCCTTGATCAGGTTACTTTCCAGGATCAAGGCCTCCACTTCGGTTGCGGTTACGATGTAATCGAAATCACTTACCCGGTTCATCATAGCTCTGACTTTGGGCAGCATGCCGGCAGGATTCTGGAAATAGGAGCGCATACGGCTCCTCAGCATCCTGGCTTTGCCGACATATATGACCCGCCCTTCCCGGTCACGGAACAAGTACACCCCCGGTTGGAGGGGTACCTTTTTTAAACGATCTTTCACTTGGGATCCATCCTAACCGAACTTTCGCTATATCAATTATACAGCATACTTTTTAAATTTTATTAAGGCCGGATCAGTAAGTGCTGGATCTTTAAACAACAGACTATCAGCCGCAAGGCTGAACCGGGCCCGGCCGTCTGCAAAAGCAAACCCATCGGTAAATTTAACTGCCTGCTGCCATACCGGATCCTGCAGGACTTTTTCCCGGGCAGCAACGATTTGCCGGGAAACAACTCCGCTCCCAAGGGCGGCAATCAAGTCCAGCAAGATGGTTTCAATATCCTTCCCTCCAGGGGGATTGGTTATCTTCTTCAGTGCCGCAATTTTGCCATCCGCGGATATATAAGTGCCATTGGTCTCGAATGGAGTCGAACCCGGCAGCACCACATCAGCCAGAGATGCGGCAGCGGTCATGAACGGGCTTATTACCACCAGGGTATCCAACCCTGCCAGTACCTCAGATGAAACTACGCCTCCGCCCACCGGGTCTTCATCAATAATTAGTCCGGTTTTGATGGTGCCGGTTCGGATAGATTCGGCTATATCCTGCTGGAAGCCAGCCTGCCATATCCCGGTCTGATTGCCACCGGCACCGATCACTATTATGCCATTAGCAGGGGACCCGATGCGGCCGGTAATCAAAGCCAGGTCAGCCAACAGGGCTACCCCGTCAGCCGTGACCTTAAAGCCGTCGATAATTATCATGGCTGAAGCCGCTTTCCCGTACATCCGGGCGGCCTGACGGGCATCATCAGAGGTGCTGATTTGAGCCAGCTCCTGACTCAATGTTTCAAAGCCAGTCGTGCGGGCTTTAATATACTCGTTATTGCCCAGACCCTCATCGATCACAGCCGCTATTACGTCCTTAATATTGCCGGTGTTATTGGGCGTTGTCATTTTCAAAGCCGCTATATCATCAACCAAAGTCTTTTCATTGCTGACGACTATCAGTTTTGCTCCCTTTTTCACCGCCTGACGTACTCGCACCGGTAAAACCTGATTCTCGTTGAATGATCCCACCATCAGGATCACTTCGGTGCTGTCCAACTCATCCAGGCTATTGCTGGATAGGTTGTCTCCCAGTACTCTCTGCAGACCCCTGCCGGGATTGCGGCTGAAACTAGCCAGAGTGGCATCGCCTAGAGTCGATCCTAAAAATGAGGCTATCCCCGCTTCCTCACAGGTCAGGGTCGGTGACGCGGTTACCGCGGCGGAGTTGTTTCTTGCCAGGCCGGCAGCTGCAACTGCAATGGCTTCTTCCCAGGAGGTTTCCTGCAGTTGGCCTTGTTTCCTCACCAGCGGTTTAACCAAACGGTTCTGGCTGTATTCACCGAAGCCAAACCGGCCTTTGGCACATAGTATCCCATTATCCTGCGGCAATATTCTTATGGTCATATCTCCGCAGCTTTCGGCTGCGCCCGAGCAGCCTAAGCCGCAGAAGGAGCATACGGTATCAATCCTTTGGGCCTTAAGGGGAACATTTTTGGGCTGGGGATAACGTTCCAGCAGGGCCCCGGTGGGGCATACCGCTGCGCATTGCCCGCAGCTGATGCAGGAACTCTCCCGGAGGGGCATTCCGAACTCTGGTTCCACTACCGTTTCAAAGCCCCGCTGGACCAGGCCCAGGGCATTGATGCCCATATATTCATCGCAGAAACGGACACATAGTCCGCATAATATACACTTGGCCGCATCCCGTTCGATGAAGGGATGGGGGTCAGGCTCTACCCGGCGATGTTTCTCACCCTGTAAGTAGCCGGGATTTACTCCGTACTGATTGGCATAGTCGATCAATTTACATTCAAACCAATCCCGGCAACCGCATTCCAGGCACTTGCTGCCTTCAGTACGGGCTGCCTCAGCGCTCATCCGCCCGGCTACCTCGTTAAAGTTGGTGCGGCGTACCGCCGGGTCCGCACATTCTATTTGTACTCGCGCCACCGGTTCTATCCCGGCAAAGTCGTCGCTGGTCAGTCCGGTCTTTTCCACAAGGAATGGGGCCTGGAAGGGAACGGTGGCCCCGGCCAGGAAAGTGTTCATAACCTCAGCTGCTTTTTTGCCTTGTCCTATCGCAGCAATTGCGATACCCGGTCCGGTAACCCCGTCACCGCCGGCAAAAACACCGGGCAGATTGGTCATGAAGGTATTATCGTCGATATCTATGCTGCGCCATTTGCTGGGTGCTACCCCATCGCAGCCACTCAGGTCTACCTGTTGGCCGATAGCCGCAATTATATTATCTACCGCAATTGTTTCCTCGGCACCTTCTATCGGCACTGGCGAGCGGCGTCCGGAGGCATCTGGTGCACCCAGTTCCATCTTCTGCATACGAATTGCGGCCACCCGACCGTTTTCAGCCAGGATCTCGATCGGCGCGATCAGGAAGCGGAAATCCACCCCTTCTTCCATGGCCTCGTGTATCTCGATATCCTCGGCTGGCATTTCCTCGCGGGTGCGGCGATAGAGAACCATGACTTCTTTAGCTCCCAACCTGACCGCGGTGCGGCAGGCATCCATGGCTGTATTGCCGCCGCCTATTACCGCCACCCGATCACCCAGGGCCATGGGATCGCCCATGGCCGATGCCCGCAGAAAATCTATTCCGCCGATTACCCCGGGCAGATCCTCGCCCGGGCACCTTATCTTTGAATACTGCCAGGCGCCAATTCCTAAGAAGACTGCATCATAATCACGGCGCAGTTCATCCAGGCTAATATCGGTACCCAGCCGGGTGTTGGTCTTGATTTTGACACCCATGGACTTTATAATATCTATCTCCTGGTCCAGGATGCGCTTGGGCAGCCGGTATTCAGGAATCCCATAACGAAGCATTCCACCTGGCTGGGGCATGGCTTCATAAACTTCTATACTATGGCCTTCAACCGCCAGGAAATAGGCAGCCGTCAGCCCAGCCGGGCCAGAACCCACAATAGCTACCTTTTTACCGGTAGGGCCTTTCAGCTCCGGTATAAAAGGATTACCGCTGTTTAAGTCATACTCACCTACAAACACCTTAAGCGCTGCAATGGCTACCGGGGCTTCCACCAGCTGCCGTCGGCAGGCGGTTTCACAGGGGTGGGGACATACCAGCCCGATGCTGGTGGGGAGCGGTAGTTGCTCTTTAATTATTTTCAAGGCTTCTTCGTACTCCCCATTGGCGATCAGGCCTACATAGCCCTGGCAATCGGTTTGCCCCGGGCAGGCTTTGACACAGGGGGGACGGCAGTCGCCTACATGATCGGACAGCATTAATTCCAGCACGGTTTTGCGGGCGGCCCTGACTCTTCCGGTATCAGTTTTGATCTTCATGCCGCCGGTAATCTCAGTGGCGCAGGCCCGCTGCAGTTTGCCCATCCCTTCGATCTCAACCATGCATATCCCGCAGGCCCCGTATATCTTGACCCGCTCGTCGTAGCACAGGGTGGGGATGTCGATATTGTTCTCCCGGGCTGCCTGTAAAATGGTCTGCCCGGTTTGACCGGTTATCTCTTTATTATTGATATTTATCTTAATCATGACCTTCCCCCTACTCTACAGTTACTGCCGCCCACTTGGCCGGGCAGACTTCCAGGCAGGTACCGCATTTGGTGCACTGGCTCTGGTCGATGACATGGACTTTTTTGGCTTCCCCGCTGATGCATTTGACCGGGCATTTCTTAGCACATAGGGTGCAGCCTTTGCACTTTTCCGCATCGATTTGGTACGTAATCAGGGCTTTGCATTGTTTGGCCGGGCACTTCTTATCATGAATATGGGCCTCATATTCATGGCGGAAGTATTTGATGGTGGTTAAAACCGGATTGGGAGCGCTGTTGCCCAGCCCGCACAGCGAACCGTCCATTATCTGCTCGCCCAGCCTCTCCAGGAGTTCTATGTCGCCGGGTTGGCCTTGGCCGGCACAGAGCCTTTCCATGATCTCCAGCATACGCTTGGTCCCGATCCGGCAGGGTACACATTTACCGCAGGATTCATCCTGGGTGAAGTTCAAGAAATAGCGGGCCAGGTCCACCATGCAGGTGGTCTCGTCCATTACGATCATACCCCCGGAACCCATTATGGCTCCGGTGTTTTTAATGGATTGGTAATCAACCGGGGTATCCAGCAGGGCTTCAGGTATGCATCCACCGGAAGGCCCGCCCAGCTGTACTGCTTTGAACTGCTTGTCTTCCTTGATTCCGCCGCCGGGACCATAAATTATGTCCCGCAGGCGCATACCCATCGGCACTTCTACCAGGCCGCCCCGTTTGATCCGTCCGGCCAGGGCGAACACCTTGGTGCCCTTGCTGTCCTCTGTGCCCATAGCTGCAAAAGCCGGGCCCCCATTGGCTATTATCCAGGGTACATTGGCAAAGGTTTCTACATTATTGATATTGCTGGGTTTATCCCAGTATCCGCGCTGGGAAGGGAAGGGGGGTTTTAAGCGCGGCATGCCCCGTTCTCCTTCCAGGGAGGCGATCAGGGCGGTTTCTTCCCCGCAGACAAAGGCTCCGGCCCCCTGCTTGATGGACATATCAAAGGAAAAATCGCTGCCCATTATATTACTGCCCAGTATGCCTTGCTGGCGGGCTTGCTCCAAGGCGGTCTCTAATCTCTTAATCGCCAGCGGGTATTCGGCTCGGGCGTATACGATACCCGTGGTGCACCCGGTGGCATAACCAGCTATGATCATCCCTTCCAGGACTCCATGGGGATCACCTTCTAAAAGGCTGCGGTCCATAAAGGCGCCGGGATCTCCTTCATCGGCATTGCAGATTAGGTATTTTACTTCTCCCGGTTCCTGGCGGGTTGCATTCCACTTGAACCAGGTAGGAAATCCGGCTCCGCCCCGCCCCCGCAAGCCGGAGACTTTTATTTCTTCTATCACCTGTTCCGGGGACATGGAACTGATTACTTTGTTTAGGGCGCGGTAACCACCGGCATCTATATATTCCTGGATGGATTCGGGATTAATGGAACCGCAGTTGCGCAAGGCTACCCGGACTTGGCCAGCCATGCAGTCATTGGGAACCTGGTCGGTGGCAATCCGATACTTCTCCAGGGCTGCCCCTCCCGCTTCAGAATCGATAATCTCCTGGGCTGTCTCCGGGGTAACGTTTCCATAGGTATTGATGCTGCCATCGTCATGAATGATATCAACCAGCGGCTCATAGTGACACATGCCGATGCAGCCGGTCTGCCGTATTTCCCAATCCAGGTCTTTTTGCTTAAGTTCAGCTTCGATGGCCTCCCATACCGGCAGGCCCCCGGCGGCAATTCCACAGCTGCCTAATCCTAGTCTTACGATCATGCTCCCACCTCTTCCCGGCTGGCCTCTTCCTGTTTATATATACCTCTGATTACATTGCGGGCTTTATCGGGGGTCAAGGGCCCGTAGGCGCGTCCGTCGATCATCATCACCGGGGCCAGGCTGCAGCACCCCAGGCAGGCAGCTTCATTCAGGGTGAACAGACCGTCCTCAGTAGTTCCTCCCATTTCGACATTCAGCTCATCACACAGGGCGGTCTCTATTTTGTCGGCGCCATTGACATGACAGGCGGTTCCCTGACAGAGCAGGATGAGATGCTTGCCCACCGGGGTCAATCGGAACTGGGCATAAAAAGTGGCCACCCCGTATATCTTGGCTTTTTTCAGACCCAGCCGGTCGGAAACATGATCCAGTACCGGCAGGGGCAAATATCCATATATGGCCTGGATCTGCTGCAGTACTGATATCAGGCTGCCTTCGATCCCCTTAAATCTATTTATCAGGTTTTCTAAATCAGCTAATTGAGCGTCGGTGCTGACACTCTGGATGGCTGGCTTCTCTGCGCCTTCACAACAACAGGACATGAATCTACACCTTCCCCACATTATTATTAGTACATTATACAAGATTTCCGAAAAGCCGACAGGGGTGAAAAAAATGGGAGCTGGCTGTTCGCAAACAGCTCAGACTCCCATTTGACAGTAATTTAGGTCCTAATAGCGGGGTCCTCATCCAGGAAAACTGGACTAAGAATACAGTATTCTTATATACTCAACCAGACGTCTTTACACCCCTTTATTACTTTTCCGAATCCAGAACCCCGCGCAGATATTTGCCGGTATAGGAATAGGCACAGCGAGCAACCGCTTCCGGGGTTCCTTCCACAATTATCTGTCCCCCTTCTTCGCCGCCTTCCGGCCCCAGGTCAATTATATGGTCAGCCGATTTTATTACGTCCAAATTGTGCTCGATTACAATGACCGAGTTGCCGGCGTCTACCAGTCGTTCTAAAACCCCCAGCAAATGCTTCACGTCTTCCTTGTGCAAACCGGTGGTAGGTTCATCCAAAATATACAGGTTACGTCCCAGCGAGCGCTTGGCCAGTTCGGTGGAAAGTTTGACCCGCTGGGCTTCGCCCCCGGACAGGGTGGGAGCCGATTGCCCCAACTGGATATAACCCAGCCCAACATCCTGCAGGACCTTTAGCTTGCGCTCAATCTTAGGGATGCTGGAGAAAAAGTCTACTCCTTCATCCACCGTCATAGCCAGGACATCGGCAACAGTCTTGCCTTTATACTTAACCTCCAGTGTCTCACGATTATATCTCTTCCCTTTGCACACCTCGCAAGGGATGTAAACATCAGGGAGAAAATGCATTTCGATCTTGATAATACCGTCCCCAGAGCAGGCTTCACAACGTCCTCCACGCACATTGAAGCTGAAACGTCCCGGCTTATAGCCCCTGACGCGGGCTTCAGTGGTATTGGCAAACAGCTCCCTGATCCCGTCAAAGGTGCCGGTATAGGTAGCTGGATTGGAGCGTGGGGTTCTCCCAATTGCCGACTGGTCGATGTTGATCACCTTATCAAGATGCATAAATCCTTCGATCGAATTATGAGCCCCGGCCCGGTAACGGCTGTTATGCAGCTTTTTCATCAGCGCCGGGTAAAGGATATCCTGCACCAGGGTGCTTTTCCCTGATCCGGAGACCCCGGTTATTACTACCATCTTACCCAACGGTATCTTCACCGTCAGGTTCTTTAAATTGTGCTCCCGGGCGCCCTTGATGACCAATTGCTCCCCATTGCCGGTCCGCCGCTGCCGTGGAACCGGGATGGTCCGAATACCCCCCAAATACTGGCCGGTTATCGATCTGTCAGCCCTCATAATATCCTCTACCGATCCGGAAGCTACCACCTCTCCGCCGTGGATACCGGCGCCAGGTCCTATGTCCACTACATAATCGGCATTATGAATAGTCTCTTCATCATGTTCGACCACGATCACAGTATTGCCCAAGTCCCGCAGTCTTTTCAGGGTGTTCAGCAGCCGGTCGTTATCGCGCGGGTGCAGACCGATACTAGGTTCATCCAGGACATACAGCACTCCCACCAGGCTCGATCCTACCTGGGTAGCCAGCCTGATACGCTGGGCCTCACCTCCGGATAAACTACCGGCGGGGCGATCCAGGGTCAAATAATTCAATCCGACATCGATTAAAAAGTGAAGTCTCTCATTTATTTCTTTAGTAATTTGCCGGCTTATTAAGGCTTCGCGTTTATCCAGCTGCAGACCGGCTAAAAATTCGGTTATCTCGTAGACAGCCATAGCGGTTACTTCAGCTATTGATTTGCCGCCGATTAGAACCGCTAGAATTTCCGGGCGCAGCCTTTTCCCCAAACAGGATGGGCAGAGATTGATGGTCATAAATTTCTCCATCTCTTCCCGGGCCAGGTCGGATTTAGTCTCCTGGTAACGCCTTTTTAAGGTATTGATAACGCCCTCATAACGGGTATAAAATGAACCGGTTTCCCCGTAGGAGTTAGTATAGCTTATTTTGAATTGCTCACCCTTATTACCATAGAGAATGATATCCAGCTGCCGAGGGCTTAAGGCCTTGAGCGGCTTATCCATGGGAATGTCATACTTCTCACTCATCCCCAATAAAATCTGGCGGAAATAATTATGCGAACTGATTGACCAGGGTATAATGGCTCCTTCCTCGAGGGTCAGATCCGTATCCAATACCAGGGATGGATCGAATTCTCTCTTCTCACCCAATCCATCGCAATCCGGGCAAGCCCCGAACGGGCTATTGAACGAAAACATCCGGGGGCTGAGTTCAGGCAGGCTGAAACCGCAATCGGGGCAGGCAAAGTCACGGCTGAACAGCATATCCGCTTCGCTGCCATCATCCTGTACCTGCCTGACCACCACCAAACCCTCGCTCAATTCCAGCGCCAACTCCAGGGATTCAGCCAAACGGCTGCGAATGCCTTCTTTCACCACCAGTCGGTCAATTACCGCACTTATGTCATGCTTTTTGTTTTTATCCAGTTCGATGATCTCATCAGAAGTGTACTCGAAGCCGTCCGCAATGATCCGCGTAAAACCATCTTTGAATAGGCTTTGGATTATCTTTTTGTGCTCCCCCTTCTGGCCCTTGATTATGGGCGCCAGGATTTTGATACGACTGCTTTCCGGAAAGGCCTGCACCGTATCGACAATCTGGTCTATCGTTTGGCGGCGGATGGGTTTATGGCAATGGGGACAATGGGGGCGTCCCACCCGGGCAAACAGCAGGCGGACATAATCATAGATCTCGGTCACCGTCCCCACCGTAGAGCGCGGATTGTGGGAGGTAGTCTTCTGGTCAATCGATATGGAAGGAGACAACCCCTCGATATAATCAACATCAGGTTTATCCATCTGCCCTAAAAATTGGCGGGCGTAGGTAGACAATGATTCCACATAACGGCGCTGTCCTTCGCTGTATATAGTATCGAAAGCCAGACTGGACTTGCCTGACCCGGACACACCTGTAAATACCACCAGTTTATCACGGGGGATCTGAACATCGATATTCTTAAGATTGTGCTCGCGGGCACCCTTTACATAAATATAGTCTTTCATTTTCCAATCACCTTGTTATAGCTATCTTTTCTTGCGTTTCTTTTTAGGAGGCAAACTCAACTCCCGGATCATATCCCGCAGCGATGCCGCCCGCTCAAATTCCAGAGCTTCAGCTGCCTTGCGCATTTCGATCTCGATCTCCCCGGCCAGTTTAGCCCTTTCTTCCTTGCTCATTCCCTCAAAAAAGGAGGTCTGGTAATTGGCCGGCTCTTCCTGCATTGTAGCTTCGATAGCTGCGAAAACAGCTTTCTTGATGGTTTCCGGGGTTATGTTATGGGCTAAATTATGAGCCATTTGTTTTTCCCGCCGGCGGTTGGTTTCGTCGATCGCCTGCTGCATTGACGGGGTGATCCGATCCGCATACATGATAACCGTACCTTCCACATTACGGGCGGCTCGACCAGAGGTTTGGATCAGGGAGCGGCCCGAGCGCAGGAATCCTTCTTTGTCTGCGTCCAGAATGGCTACCAGGGCTACCTCGGGTAAATCCAAGCCTTCCCTGAGCAGGTTTATCCCGACCAGCACATCGAACTCCCCGCTGCGCAGTTCCCGCAATATATCCATTCGTTCCAGGGCTTCAATATCTGAATGCATGTAACGCACCTTTATTCCTGCATCAGCCAAATAATCACATAGGTCTTCAGACATCCGCTTGGTCAAAGTGGTAACCAATACCCGGTAACCTTTTTCCACCCGGATCTGAATTTCCTCCATCAGGTCGTCGATCTGGTTGAGTGTAGGACGCACCTCGATCTCCGGATCCAGCAATCCGGTAGGCCTTATCACCTGGTCGGCCACCAACCTGCTTTTCTCAATTTCATAATCACCGGGAGTAGCACTCACATAGATAACCTGGTTGATTTTTTGATCGAACTCGGCAAATGTCAAAGGTCGGTTGTCCAGGGCTGAAGGCAGCCGGAAACCGTAGTTAACCAGGTTCTCTTTGCGGGAGCGGTCGCCCGCGTACATTCCCCGCACCTGAGGCACAGATATATGCGATTCATCCATAAACAGTAAGAAGTCCTTGGGGAAGAAATCGATCAGGGTGTAGGGCGGCTCCCCCGCTTTTCGCCCGGTAATGTAGCGGGAATAGTTCTCGATGCCCTTACAATATCCGATCTCTTTGATCATCTCCAGGTCGTAACGGGTTCGCTGGGCAATACGCTGGGCTTCCAGCAGTTTACCCTCCTTTTGAAATATCTCCAGCTGCTGGGCCAATTCGGTTTCGATTTCTTCCGCCGCAGCCAGCATATTATCCCGGGTGGTGACAAAGTGGGAAGCCGGAAAGACCATGGCATGCATCTGCTTGCCCAGGATTTCCCCGGTCATCGGTTTGTACTCTAAAATACGCTCGATCTCATCCCCCCAAAATTCGATCCGCAGTGCCTTGTCCCAGGAGGAAGCAGGGAAAATTTCGACCACATCGCCTCTTACCCGGAAGTTACCCCGGAAAAAGGTGGTCTCGTTGCGTTCATACTGGTTCTCCACCAGCTGTTGCAGCAACCGGTCCCGCTGCATCTGGGCCCCCGGGCGAAGGGAGATGGCCATTTGATAATAATCTTCCGGGGCTCCCAACCCGTATATACACGAAACACTGGCTATAATTATTACATCCCTCCGCTCCAACAGCGAAGCGGTAGCGGAATGTCGAAATTTATCGATCTCATCATTGATTGATGAATCTTTTTCGATATAGGTATCGGTGTGAGGCACATACGCTTCCGGTTGGTAGTAATCATAATAACTTATGAAGTACTCCACCGCATTATCGGGGAAAAACTGCTTAAATTCACTATAAAGCTGTCCGGCCAGGGTCTTGTTGGGGGCCATGACCAGGGTGGGGCGCTGCACTGCTTCAATGACCTGAGCCATGGTGAAGGTCTTACCTGATCCGGTAACCCCCAGCAGGGTCATATCCCGGTAGCCCGACCCAAGTCCCTCTACTAACCGCCTTATGGCCTCCGGCTGGTCCCCCGTAGGAATATAATCCGAATTTATGCGAAATTTCTGCATATAAGCTCCTTAATTCATACCCACATAATCTGCAAGTGTATCATTTCATTATACTATAGCAGCGACAAAAAAACCGCTTACCGTCCAACCGCCATAATAATCCATTCCCTTGGCGAGAAGGTTTAATTATAGCAGGATGATCGGCTTACGGCTATATGGAACAATTAATGGCGGACGATGGTCTTAGAAAAATATCACCAGGCTAACCTTGAGCGGATTCTTTTCTTTTCCGGTGGGCTAATATTTCGGCAATAACTTCTAACCGCTTTTGGTCCAATTTCTCCAAATCCATCGATGCGGTGTAGTACTTTTTGACTTGATCGGTCTTCTTTTGAATTTGCGATAATTCTTGCTGAGCTTGGAGCAGCAAGGTCTCGTAACGTCGATAGGCTGCGCTGCTGTTAACCGTCCATAAGTCAGCGCCGCCATCCGGCAGATATTTATTCATATCGATTATGATATCACCTTGCCGGAGTACGGGCTCCGGCTGATCAGACTCAATCAGTGCCAATTGCAGGCTGCGGATTATAACCATTACCAGGCGTTCAGCTTCCAATCCACAATGATAATATTCAAGAACATAACCCTTTAGTCTGGCCCGAGTGGCCATCTCGTCAATAACCATGGACTTGCCGCTTCCCGGCGGGCCTACAAAAATATAGCGTTGCTGGCAGTCAGAACTAAGCTCATTCAGATAATTGAATACACCTTCAGGAGTCACCACCCTGGCAAAATAGTGTTTATCACCTTGGCGCTGTTCCAGGATACGATTGGATAAATCGCCGATAAGCTGACCTACTCCCTCTTTATCCAGGCTAATACTGTTAGCCTGCCTGATTTCGTCTTTGGTTTGCACTATTTCATGTATCAGGCTGACAGTTTGCTCCTGTGACTTTTTGATACCATCCAGTAACTCGGTAACCACCTGGGCATGATCTAGCACAATGGCGGATTGGCTGTATTCACCTAAATTGATTAAAATCTCCCTAATCTCCGGGTAGCGCGGATCGATAGGCTGCACCAGACTGCCATTGACCACTGCTATATCCATTTGGGGAATATATACGCCATCAGGATTGACCGGATCCAGGGATGAGACCCAGTATTCTATGTCGCAGCCCTGCTCGCACATGGTCTCTCCGACCAACCGGATAAAGGTTGCCTTCCCAGCCCCCGGAGCCCCCTTCAAAATATAGACCTTGGTCAAACCGTTGATTAATTCCGGGATAAAGGTACAATATCCCTGGCTGGTATAACTGCTGGCAAAAATATAACGGGTCGTGCCCAAATTGCTCAAACCCCTCACCTCGTAAACACTTTTTTCTTAATATATTCAAAAAGTGATCATTAGGTGAACAGTTTATCTTTAACCAGACGCCAGAACCGCACCGCAACCGAGAATATTGCATCGTCGTCCACATACAGGCAGCTCACATTATTTCCCTCAGGAACTGGAATCAGTCCCACTTGCTGTTTCTTACCCTGGATTTTCAGGCGTTTCTGCAGTAATTGCCCATCCCGGGATATCTCCAGCAGTAAGTTCTCCCCCGGCCGGGCAATTAGATTTGCTATTTCCTGATAGCTGTGAACTTTCTCACCATTGACACTGAGGATAACATCGCGGGAATGCAGGCCTTTACGATGGGCCAGGGTTGCCGGCAAGACGTCCAGGAGCATGACTCCCTGTTCGGGGGCAACATAAAGGGGGGCTCGGTTTTCCGCTCTCATTCCCAACCAGATAACCAGTTCGTGGCCCAGGGGACTGTAGAGAGCCAGCAGGGGCAGTAAAATGCTTTGATAGGATGTAATTATAGACAGGCCAATCAAACCGAGACTGAAAATGAGCAGGTGTCTGGATGACTCGCGCACCGCCTGGGCCGGGGTTTTAGTGGTGGTTATCTCCCCATAGCCCAGCACAGCTAATACCGGTACCAAAACATAGGTATGGCTGTTGCTGAAAACCGCATCGGCTCGAAGTAAAGGCCACCAGTCAGGGGTCAAAATAGCCCCCTGAGGTTCAATTACCCCTACCGTAATCAGGGCTACCAGGGGAATAGGCCAAAACTGCTGCAGGTTAAAACCACCACGCAGACTCCCCTGCTTACTGACATAAATAGGCCAGGGGTTGAAGGTACCATTGATGTAGATCAGCACACTCTCAACTAAATGCAAAACCCCTACCAATCCCATTAATTGAGGAATATTTATGCGGGGATACCCAAACAGCAAGCTGGAGACACTCAGCAGCCCCGCAGCATAGGCAAAGCATAAAAAGCGAGGCTTAATCAACATCAGCAGTACCGCGGCCAGCCATAATTGGCCCACTGCAATTCCAGAAAGGTCCACTCCCAGCAAAATCAATACCATACTACCCAAAATCCCGCCTAGCAGGCCTAATAGAGTAGATATCAGGGCTGCCCGCCAATAAATGTTCTGCTTGTACTGCAAAAGCGATTCCGACAAAGACTGCAGGCGGCGGTATTGAACAGCAACCAGGACGAACAGCAGTATATATAGAAACAAAAAAGAGGGCGATGTCAGAGTATGCACCAACACTCGCCCTAGCTCTAGTAGGATAGCATAGAAGAATTCCACTTGAGGTCCTCCAAATCAATGGATCAAGACGTTTTTTGTTTTAGATATTCTATGGCTCTCTGCAACTGTAAGTCAGGTTCTCCTGTATCTGCATTTTGTACAACAATGTCGGGATTTATTCCGATTTCATTAATATCAGTGCCATTGGGTGTGAAGTACTTCTGGGTGGTTAATTTCAAGGCTCCGCCATCTGCCAGGGGATAAACCGTCTGCACCAGGCCCTTGCCAAAGGTCTTCTCTCCTACCAGGACGGCGCGGCCATTGTCCTGCAAAGCCCCGGCCAGTATTTCCGAAGCGCTGGCACTGTTCTTGTTGACCAGCACTACCAACGGAGTGGTATCCCCACCCGGATTGGCATTATGAACGGTTTCACGGCCTCGGGCATCTTTGATGCTGACTACTTCACTTGAGCCCAGGAACAGGTCGGCGATACTTACCGAAGCGTCAAAATCGCCGCCGCCGTTATTGCGCAAATCCACAATCAGACCCTTCACCTTTTGCTGTTCCATCTTATTTATGCTGGCCGCCATCTCCTGCGCTGAGCGGGCATGGAACTGATTGAGCTTAATATAGCCTATCAGCGGCTCCTGGCTCACCATCTTATCTTCAACCGATGGAACATTTATTATCTCCCGGGTAATCTTGAAAACAATCTCTTTGTTCTGATCGGGGCGGTATACCGCCAGGTCCAACTGGGTACCAGGATCACCGCGCATCAGGTGGACCGCGTCGTCCTGGCTCATACCATAGGTAGTTTGACCGTTAATTTGGGTGACAATGTCACCATTTTTCAAACCAGCCTTTTCCGCTGGAGTTCCTTTAATAGGAGAAACTATAGTCAATTTGCCATCTTCGGTCTCCACCACATAAACGCCGATGCCGCCAAATTCGGCATTCAACTGCAGCTTCAATTCCTCCCACTGGCTCTTTTCCAGGAATTTCGAGTAGGGATCATCAAGAGAAGCAACTATCCCGGCCGTCGCTCCCTCCAACATCTTATCTGTCGAGGCCTGGTTAAGTGATACGGTTTTGATCAATCCCATAACACTAAACAGGCTGCTCCACTCATCCCGGTTGGTTCCCAATGCATAGGCAACCAAAAGGACGGCCAGCAACCCAATGACCGCCAGTATACCGGTTATTGATTTGAATATTTTATTCAGCAATACAACACCACCATATTTTATTTTATTATGGCTATCGATTTTTTATGTTCACACTAGTTTATGTTACTCTAAATAAACCCTTAAAACAATGAACAGTTGCTAGTTTTTCCCATAAAAAAGAGGCGGATAAACCATCCGCCTCCAGATCAAATCTTTATTTTATAGGGAAGTAGGTATCCTGCTATTTCGATAATCACACAATCCTAAATATAATTGCGGGGATTAACGGGGCTGCCGTTCTTCCTCACCTCGAAATGGAGATGGGGACCGGTACTCCAACCGGTGCTGCCTACCTTGCCAATGGTCTGACCTTTGCTCACCACTGCCCCTACACTTACCAGACGGGCTGACTGGTGTCCATACAGGGAGGACACCCCTGCTCCGTGGTCTATGATGATGGCGTTGCCATATGCTCCCAGCCAACCGGAAAAAATTACCGTTCCGCTGTCAGACGCTACAATTTTGGCTCCGCTGGGTGCGCCAATGTCAATACCGGTATGTAATTTGTTGACTTTTAAAATCGGGTGATACCTCATGCCGTAATTGGAGGTAATACTGCTGTAGCCAGGGGTAGGCCAGGTGAACTTACCGGTCCCAATACTGCCGCCTTTGCCCTGCAGCCTCAGGATCAATGCCTCAGCTTCGGCCGATGCCTGCTCCAACTCCTGCATGGCCTGGGCATACCTGGCCTTGTCCTGCTGAACATCAGCCAAAACCAGTTTCTTCTGCTTCAATTGCTCCGATAAACGGGCTTTTTTCTCAACGATCAGCACTTTGGAAGACTCGAGTTCACGCTGCTGTACATTCAGATCAGCTTTTTTGTTATCCAGGTCTTTTTTGCGGCTGTCTATCTGTTCGATTAATTTTTTATCCTGTCCCACTATGGTACTCAGCATATCCATGCGGGTAAACAGATCCTTGACATCTGTCGCTCCCAGCAATACTTCCAGGTAAGATGTTTCCCCCTGTTCATATATTATTACTAACCTATCACTGAGAATGGCCGTCTGCTTGTCCAATTCCTTCTGCTGGATCTTAATCTCTTTGTTCAAGGTAACGATACGGCTGTTCAAGCGGGCGATCTTGTCGTTCAAATCGTTTATGTCGCGCTGAAGTTGATCAGCATTCTGTTCGATACCCTGTACTTCACCTAAAACGGATTTTTCCGCCCGGGAAACCTGGTTTAGACTCTGCTGAGTGGTTTGCATCTTGAGGTTTAAACTTTCCAGCAGCTTCTGGGTATCACTGAGCTGATCAGCATTGGCCGGCATGATCAGAACCATCATAATAATCAGGGCTATTGATATAATAAGTGCTTTTTGCCTATGCATTATTCGGACAACTCCCCCTCCCCAAAAACACTACGGCTGCGGACTACAGTGGTATTTGGCCTGACTATTAATTAATACGCTTTAGACATCCAAAAACCGATTTAATGAAATATAAGTTCCCAAGGTCCCCAAAATTGCCCCGACCATAAGCAGCGAAGTATAAACCTTCACCAGGAAGCTGGCCTGGCTGACCAGGGGGACGAAGAATAACGCTGTTTGGGCATTACTAATCAGCGAACTGTAACCCATGGCTAAGACTCCAATAGCTGCCAGAGCTCCAACCAACCCCATCAGGATTCCCTCGATAAAAAACGGCCAGCGAACAAACCAATCAGTGGCCCCAATCAATTTCATCAGGTATATCTCCTTGCGACGGGCAAAGATTGCCAGCCTTATAGTAGTCGCAATCAGGAAAATTGCCCCCAGGGCCAGGACCACCATAAACACCAGGCTGATTATCCTTACCCATTTGGTCACCTGGAAAAGCCTTTCCACGATACCCTGCCCGTAATTAACCTTATAAACGCCCGGAATCTCCGCGATAATGGCCGCGATTCCGGCTACTTCCTGGGGATTTGCCGCCTTCACCTCATAACTGTTAGGCAAGGGATTTTTGCCTAAAGTCTGCTGCAAATCGTAATTCTGCTGCGAAAACCTAGTCTGCAGTCTCTGCAGGGCTTCATCTTTGGAAACGAATGCAACCTCCTGGACCCCAGATGTTGCTTCGATGGTTGACTGCAAATCTTCGATTTCCGCATCGGTTAAGGTTTCATCCAGGTAGGCAACTATTTCTATATCTGATTCCAATTGATTCATAAAGTTGCCGGCGTTGACTGTCAGTAAAACCGCTACTCCCAAAAACAAAATACAAACCGCCATGGTTGAGACAGTGGCCAGACTCAAAACCCGGTTACGGGATAGCGAAATCAAGGCTTCCCTGAAGAAATAACCTAAATTTTTTATGTTCATTGCTGCTACTCCAAGGTACACATATCGGAAACAACCCGCCCGGCTTCCAAAGTGATTATGCGTTTACCGGCATTCTTCACCAGATCCCGGGCATGAGTAGCCATAACGATAGTGGTACCTTTGCGATTGATGTCGTATAGTAGATCCATTATTTCTCCAGCGGTGTCCATATCCAGGTTGCCGGATGGTTCGTCAGCTATCAGCAAAAGAGGACGGTTGGCAATAGCCCTGGCAATCCCGACCCTTTGCTGCTCGCCCCCGGAAAGCTGCCCCGGGAAGGAATTGGCTTTACCTTTCAGGCCAACCATTTCGATGACTTCGGCAGTTCGGGCGGCTATCTCCCGGTCCCTGGCTCCAACCACCTTCATGGCAAAAGCGATATTTTCCGCTGCGGTTTTATTCTCCAGCAACTTGAAATCCTGAAAAACGACCCCCATGCTGCGTCTTAAATGAGGCACCTCACTGCGCTTCATGCGGACTATACTCCGGGAAGCTATAAAGATTTGGCCCTGGGTGGGAATTTCTTCCCGGAACAACATCTTGATAAAGGTGGATTTACCCGCTCCGCTGGGCCCCATAAGGAAAATGAATTCTCCCCGGTCTATCTTTAAAGAAACGTCGTTGAGCGCTTTCACCCCGTTACGGTAAACCTTGCTGACGTTATAGAATTGAACAAGCATTACGTTCCTCCGGTATGTAGCTAAACCCTAAACAATATGTAAATCCGGCAGCATTTATTGGCCCAACCGGCGATAGGTTCATACGGTTTAATGATAATACAAAAAAACCACCTTTAATAGGTGGTTTTTACAAAAGTATGCTGTTTTCTGCAAATATTTTTATTTACTGTTTACGAGTTTGACGGTGTTTTCGACGATCTTGTCGACAGTAAGACCATAATATTCCAGTAATTCATCGGGCGCACCGGATTGACCGAACACATCATTTATGCCCATCCGGATCACCGGAACCGGATACTGCTCACAGACTACTTCGCATACGGCGCCGCCAAGCCCCCCGAGAATGCTATGTTCTTCAACCGTAAGGATGGCTCTGGTTTCACGGGCTTTGCGTTCAATCAGGTCGCGGTCGATGGGCTTAATGGTATGCATGTCTACTACCGAGACCTCGATATCCTGCTGCTTAAGACGGTCGGACGCCTCCAGGCATTTGGCCACCATGATTCCACAGCCAATCAGGGTAGCATCCTTGCCGCTGCGCAGTTCCACTCCCTTGCCGATAGTGAATTCCATATCCTGCTCATAAAGCACCGGGACCGCCGGACGTCCTAAACGCAGGTAGACGGGACCGGGCCGATGATAGATGGCTTCCACCGCCTTACGGGTAGTGGTTCCATCGGCCGGTACCACCACGCAGATGTTGGGTACGCTGCGCATGATGGCAATATCTTCAACCGATTGATGGGAAGCCCCGTCCTCTCCCACTGTGAGTCCGGCATGAGTAGCACACACTTTTACGTTCAGATTGGCGTAGGCCAAGGAGTTACGGACTATTTCAAAAGCTCGGCCGGCAGCGAAGATAGCAAATGAACTGGCAAAGGCAATCTTGCCCGATGCAGCCAGGCCAGCTGCCATACCCATCAGGTTCTGTTCAGCTATGCCGGCATTGATAAAACGTTCCGGAAAGGTCTTGGCAAAATCAGCGGTCTTGGTTGATTTAGATAAATCGGCATCCAAAACTACCACATCACTATAACGATGTCCTAACTCAACCAATGCCTTTCCATAGGCGTCACGAGTGGCTTGCTTCTCCAACACAGTTCCTCCTTAAACAATGACAAATATATTAACATATGCTTACAAAAGTTATGGTTAAGCCGGTTGGGCCGCCAGTTCCTCCAGAGCCTGAGCGGTTTGCTCACGACTGGGAGCGGTTCCATGCCACTCGGCTTTGTCCTCCATGAAAGAGCAGCCTTTGCCTTTGATCGTATCAGCTATAATAGCGGTTGGTTTGCCTTTAATGCTGCGGGCGGTCTCAAGAGCCTGCATTATCTGGGCGGCGTTATGGCCATCTATGACCAGGGTTTCCCATCCGAAAGCCCGGAACTTATCGGTCACTGGTTCCGGGGACATGACTTTGGTGGTTGGCCCGTCGATCTGCAATCCATTATGATCGAGGAAGGCAACCAGGTTGTCCAACTTATAGTGCGCCGCTGCCATCAGTGCCTCCCAGACCAGTCCTTCTTCAATCTCGCCATCACCAAGGAGAGCGTATACCCGATAGCTGCTGGGGGGATCCATTTTTGCAGCCAGGGCCATACCAACCGACCAGGATATTCCCTGCCCCAAAGAACCAGTTGAGGCTTCTACCCCTGGAACCTTGCGCATATCGGGATGACCTTGTAAAGGGCTGCCTAGTTTGCGAAGGCTGTCGAGTCGATCGATGGGGAAAAATCCTTTTTCAGCCAGGGCAGCATATAAAACCGGAGCGGCATGTCCTTTGCTGAGTACAAAGCGGTCCCGGTCCTGCCGGCGGGGATCATTCGGGAACACATTCATTTCCCAAAAATAAAGGCAGGCTACGATATCGGCTGCGGATAGCGAGCCCCCGGGGTGTCCGGACCCGGCCTCCCCCAGCATGCTGATGATATGTCTGCGAATTAGCAGGGCCTTGGCTTCCACTGCCTGGATTGAGCTTGGCGAAATCTCTCTCACAATGACCTCCCGTTTCTATTCGTTCTTTAAACGCAGGCAAGCGTTGATGAAATCATCCAGGTCGCCGTCCAACACGGCTTGTACATTGCCGATCTCAAAATTACTGCGATGGTCTTTAATCAGTGAGAACGGATTAAGAGTGTAAGTGCGAATCTGGCTTCCCCAGGATATTTCCTTATATTCTCCCTTTATTTTGGCCATGCTATCCTCGCGCTCCTTCTGCTTTAACTCATAAAGACGGGCGGAAAGAATTTTCATGGCTCCCAGGCGGTTGCTGTATTGGGATCTCTCATTCTGGCACTGGGCTACGACCCCGGTAGGCAGATGGGTTATCCGCACCGCCGAATCAGTCTTGTTTACGTGTTGACCGCCGGCTCCCCCGGAACGGTAAGTATCTATACGTAATTCTTCAGGATTAATGTCAACCTCTACCTCTTCGCTGACCTCTGGCAGAACCGAAACTGAGGCGAACGAAGTATGACGACGGCCGGATGAGTCAAACGGGGAGATACGGATCAGGCGGTGCACGCCTTCCTCGCATTTCATCTTACCGTATGCATATAAGCCCGAGACCAGAAATGTCACACTTTTGACCCCGGCTTCATCCCCGGCCAGGTAATCCATGATTTCCACGCTGTATCCTGAGTTTTCTGCCCAGCGGGTATACATCCGCAAAAGCATCTCCACCCAATCCTGGGCTTCGGTCCCTCCAGCACCAGCGTGCATGGACACTATAGCGCTGCCAGCATCGTGCTCCCCGGAAAACAGGATCAGGAGCTCATATTCCCCGAATCTTTTAACAAACCCTTCCAGGTCTTTGATCGTATCCCGGTAGATATCGGCTTCGCCTTCGGACTCAGCCATGTCCAGCATTTCACCCAAGTACATGGCTTCATCCCGGAATCCCTGGAACTTGTCAACTGCATTTTGCAGATCACTTATACGTTTCAAAACTTTTTGGGCTTCCTGGTTGTCATCCCAGAAATTCTCCGCCAGGGTCGTTTTATGGAGTTTCTCAATTTCTGCCTGTTTAGCAGCGATGTCAAAGAGAAACCCTCATTTCGTTAAGATTGTTTATTATGGTATTGATAGACCCCCGGGGATCTTCAATCAATATAATCACCTCTTCCGGCATCCTCAATAAGTCACTTAGCCCGCGGCCCGCCCGCAGCATTTTTTGTATTTCCTGCCGCTCCCACAGGGACAGGGATCGTTACGGCCCA
Organism: uncultured Syntrophomonas sp.; assembly: GCA_964584415.1. Lineage (GTDB taxonomy): Bacteria > Bacillota > Syntrophomonadia > Syntrophomonadales > Syntrophomonadaceae > PHAA01. Next base: position 3,510 of record CAZOZX010000013.1, on the reverse strand, counting down.
CCTTTTTCTCCACGTGAACCGGTTTTTTCTCCGCCCCTTCACCCTGGTTGGTAACCATTTTCTTTTCTTCCGGTTTAGCCACAATTTTCACCCGCAGCACATACCGGACTACGTCTTGCTTGATACTGAAAACCATGTCCTGGAAAGCTTCATAGGCTTCGAATTTATATTCCACCAGGGGATCGCGCTGGGCATAGGCCCTCAGGTTGATACCGTTGCGGAGCTGATCCATGGCGTCGATATGGTCCATCCATTTGTTGTCGATTATGCGCAGCATAATAGCTTTTTCGATCTCCCGCATGGTCTCACTGCCCAGTTCCTGCTCACGGGCTTCATATAATGCATGGGTCTTTTCCCCAACCAGCTCCTTGACCTCGTCCCTGGTCATGCCCATCAAGTCTTCCCGTTTATAGTTGAATCCCGGCAGTATATTTTGATCTATATAGGTAATCAGCCCTTCCAGGTCCCATTCATCGGAATACTTGAAATCACCGGCGAAATTATCGACCACCTGGCTGATAACGTCATCGATCATGGTTAATACAGTTTCTTTGAGGTCTTCCCCATACAGTACCTTTTTGCGGTCCTTGTAGATCACCATCCGCTGATTATTGATGACATCATCGTACTCAAGTACGTTTTTACGCATATCAAAGTTGCGGGATTCCACTTTCTTCTGGGCGTTTTCAATGCCTTTGCTGACGATCTTGTTCTCGATCGGTATGCTGTCATCCATGCCCAAACGGTCCATTAACCCCTCAATGTTACCCGACCCAAACAACCTCATTAAATCATCTTCGAGGGAAACATAGAAGCGCGATTCTCCCGGGTCCCCCTGGCGGCCGGAACGACCGCGCAGCTGATTATCTATGCGCCTGGACTCGTGCCGTTCGGTCCCCAGCACGTACAAACCGCCCAGTGCCTGCACCCCTTCTCCGAGGACAATATCGGTACCGCGGCCGGCCATATTGGTGGCAATGGTTACCGTCCCCGGCTGGCCCGCCTGGGCAATTATCTGGGCTTCCTTTTCGTGGTGTTTGGCATTGAGCACCTGGTGCTTGATCCCCCGCTTGGCTAGCAGGGCACTCAGTACTTCCGATTTTTCTATACTGATAGTACCAACCAAGACCGGCTGGCCTTTCTTATGCCTTTCTACAATGTCCTCGACCGCCGCGGCAAATTTACCCGGTTCACTGCGGTAAACCCAGTCGGAATTGTCGTCTCTTACCATCGCCAGATTGGTGGGAATAACCACTACATCCATGCCGTAAATATTAACGAATTCATCCTCTTCGGTTTTAGCGGTACCAGTCATACCGGCCAGTTTCTTGTACATGCGGAAGTAATTCTGGAAGGTTATGGTGGCCAGGGTTTGGGATTCTTTTTCAATCTTGACCCCTTCCTTGGCCTCGATCGCCTGGTGGAGGCCATCGCTGTAGCGGCGGCCAAACATCAAACGACCGGTAAACTCGTCGACAATAATGATCTGGTCGTCTTTGACCACATAGTCCTTATCCTTTTTCATCAGGGTGTGGGCCCGGAGCCCCTGGTTGGTATGATGAGCAATCTCCATATTCTCAGATAAGTTTTCGATAGCAAAATGCTTCTCGACCTTATGGACCCCTTCCTCGGTTAAGGTAACCACATTGGCTTTTTCGTCAACAATGTAGTCCTCTTCCCTGATCAGGCGGGGGATGAACCTGGCGATGCGTGCGTACAGTTCAGTGGGCTTGTCACCTTCCCCGGAAATAATCAGCGGGGTACGGGCTTCGTCGATTAAGATCGAGTCAACCTCGTCGATAATGGCATAGTTAAGGGGCCGCTGTACCATATTATCAGCGGCTACTACCATGTTATCGCGGAGATAATCAAACCCCAGCTCATTGTTGGTGCCATAGGTAATATCGCAAGCGTAGGCGGCCTTGCGTTGGATATAGCTCAAATCATGCACAATCAGGCCCACCGACAATCCGCAGAATTCGTATACCGGCCCCATCCAGGCAGCATCACGGCTGGCCAGATAATCGTTTACGGTCACAACATGAACACCGTTACCCTCCAGCGCATTCAAATAGGCAGGCAAAGTCGCAACCAGGGTCTTACCCTCACCAGTTTTCATTTCGGCGATTTTGCCGCGATGTAAGACCATCCCACCGATCAGCTGAACATCAAAGTGTCTCATCCCCAAGGTGCGGGAGGCAGCTTCTCTAACCAAAGCGAATGCCTCCGGCAGAATGTCATCCAGGCTTTCGCCTTCACTTAGTCTCTGTCGAAATTCCTCGGTCTTGCGGGGAAAATCCTCGTCCTTAAGCTGCTTGTAACTTTCCTGCAGGGCATTGATCTCGGCTACGATGCGGCTTAATTTTTTGACTTCTCTTTCACTCTCGTCAATTAACTTTCTTACAAAATCCTTGAACACTGTTTAATTACCTCTTTTCAAAAAAAGAGGAACCTTACGGTTCCTAATATCCTTAGATACTTTTTTATAGTAGCATTTTTGCCGGGTACCAGCAACTAGTCGGGTTCGATCAAGCCATAGTTGCCGTCCATCCGTTTGTATACCACGTTGATGGTTCCGGTATTAGCATTGTAAAACATGAAGAAATTGTGTCCCAGCAGACCCATCTGCATTATGGCTTCCTCGGTATCCATCGGTTTCATAACAAACCGCTTGGTTTTTACGATCGGGAATCTATCGGAATACTCTTTCTCCAAATCCTGCGGTTTGGCCTCTCCGGCCATGGCCTGCCTCAATCCGCTCCCGCGATGGCGCCGATAAAGTTTGGTTTTGTGCTTATCGATTTGTTTATCCAGTTTCTCCACAACCAGGTCGATGGCACTGTACATATCGTCAGCCCCAACCTCGGCCCGAATAATGAGCCCATTCAGCGGTATGGTAACCTCTACCTTATGCTTTTCTTTATGTTTTTCCCCCTCCAGGGACATAGCTACCTGGGCGGTGCGAGTCTCATCCAGGTACTTGTCTAGTTTGGAAAGCCTTTTAGTGGTATAGTCTTTGAGTGCATCAGTTACTTCTATGTTCCTTCCTCTGATATCCAGTTTCATACAACCACCCCTTTCCTTGCTGTATTCTTATTATACTCATTTTCGCGAAAATACTGAACCTAATTCTAGCCGCAGGCCGGAAAAGACCCCCGTCAATCCAGCAATGGCCAATGACTTTCGAATTCTTCAGAAAAATAAAACCGGGCTTTTCAGCCCGGCAGTTAGTCTTATTATAGTGCAGCTTGTTTTTGCCTCTGGAAGCATTCCAGGCAGAATACCGGGCGTCCTTCCACCGGTTTGAATGGTACTTCAGTTTCTGCTCCACATTCGGCACAAACAGCGGTAAACATCTCGCGGGGTGCTCTGGTGCCACTGCTATTGCGTCTGTTCTGTCTGCATTCCCTGCAGCGCTTGGGTTCGTTCTCAAAACCCTTTTCCTGGTAAAATTCTTGTTCACCGACAGTAAAAACAAACTCTTGGCCACAATCCTGACATACTAATACT
>CAZOZX010000012.1:786-32959 GCA_964584415.1 uncultured Syntrophomonas sp. | reverse complement strand
AACCCGCAACCTGCTGATTACAAATCAGCTGCTCTACCGATTGAGCTAGCTCGGCACGGCAAGTAAGATTTTATATCCTGTGCCGGTTAAAGTCAAGTGCTACTTAGGGCTAGACTGTTGCTTTACAAGGACTACCGAGAATCCTCTCTATCCTCGAGGTACTTCTCCAATTTGCGTTTGACCCGCTGCAGAGCATTGTCAATTGATTTTACATGACGTTTCAGGTCTACAGATATCTCCTGGTAAGACTTGCCTTCAAGATATGACATCAAAACTTTCCATTCGAGAGAGCTAAGTATCTCACCCATTTTCTTTTCAATAAACACGAATTCTTCGCGGCTGATTATAATTTCTTCAGGATTGGTTATCCCAGTGGTGGTGATAATATCCATTAGAGTGCGATCTGACTCTTCGTCATATATGGGTTTATTGAGGGATACATAAGAGTTAAGGGGAATATGTTTTTGCCGGGTAGCAGTCTTAATTGCAGTTATAATCTGTCGTGTAATACATAGTTCGGCAAATGCTCTAAATGAAGTAAGCTTGTCCACACGATAATCTCGTATAGCCTTGAATAGGCCTATCATACCTTCCTGGATGATATCTTCCCGGTCAGCACCGATGAGAAAGTAGGAGCGGGCTTTAGCTCGTACAAAGTTTTTGTACTTATCTATAAGGAATTCAACCGCAAACTGTTCCCCTTGCTGAGCTAACTCGACGGTATCTTCGTCCGGCATCTCCGCGTAGGTGAGATAGTGCTCTTTCGCAGCAACGGAACTGAGCATTCGATCGCCCCCATATTAAGATTTTTCTAAGTTGGTGAAAAAGACCTGCATTTCGATAAGGAGACCTCTAACATTATAGCTATTGACAGTCGAATCGTCAAGGTTTGTCTGATAGCCTGGCTTGGCGGATTACTTCATATATAACCAAGCCCGCTGCTACTGATGCGTTTAATGACGAAACCGCCCCCCGCATGGGGATACTGACAAGTATGTCGCAGTTTTGGCGAACCAGTTTTCTTATTCCCGTTCCTTCTCCTCCTATGATCAGGGCGGTAGGATTGGGTAAACTGGTCTCAAAGTATGTTCGGCCTTCCATATCTGCACCAATTACCCATAGACCCTGTTTTTTCAGTTCCTTAATGCAATTGACTAGGTTGGTCACCCGAGCTACCGGTATATGCTCCACCGCTCCGGCGGAAGCCCGTACTACTGCCGGGGTGACTTCCGCCGAATTATGCTGGGGAATGACTATCCCATGCACTCCGGCGCATTCAGCCGTTCTAATGATTGACCCTAGGTTCTGGGGATCCTCCAAGCCATCTAATATTAATACGAAGGGCGGCTCTCCTTTTATGGCCGCCAGCTCTAATATTTCTTCTAAACTCGAAAATTCATATTGGTCCACCAAAGCCACCACGCCCTGGTGGTTGGCAATTGTGTACATCCCGTCCAAACGCTGTTTATCCACATATTGAAAAAATATACCCTTTTTACGAGCCAGGTTGAGCAGGTCTTCAATTCTTTTCCCGCCTCGCCCTTCTTGAAGAAATATTTTATGGACCCGGCGTTTTCCGCGCAGGGCTTCCATAATGCTATTGACCCCAGCCAGTTTGTCCTGCATAAGTTCTATCCTTCCTCTAAGTGCTGGATTATTCACAATTATTGTATGCCCTGTTTTGAGGCATCATATAACCATAAGCGAGAATAATTTGCCGTCTGTTATTCTTGAATATACTTGGCTTTGCAGCCAACCCGGGCGTTTATCTGCCGGAGACGTTCATACAGAAGGTTTTCATAATTGTCCGGGTAGCGAACATACTCCTCAAGTTCCCTTAAGGAATGGGGGAAATATTGCCGGTACATGGTTTTGAGCCGATTAATAACCGCTGGATATGGATTAAGACGATCTACCCATACTTCTTTAATCCCCTTATCTTGAAGTGCGTTTAACAGAGACAGCAAACCTGCTTCGCTATCAGTTATTCCTGGCAGCAACGGAGCTATAAATACCCAGACAGGGATACCGGCGTCCTCTATCCGGCCGGCCGCTTCCAGCCGATTCCGAGGAGCTGACGCTCCTGGTTCCAACAGCCGGGATATACGAGAGTCAAGTGTAGTAATCGAAAATCCCACCTCACAAACCGGGATGCGCCGGAAAAGATCTATATCCCTTTTGGCTAGAGCAGACTTGGTTAAAATCCCCACTTCCAACCGCTGATAGTCAGCTAAAAGTTCCAAGCAGGAGCGAGTAAGTCTGTAGTTGGATTCGGCTGGCTGGTAGGCATCAGTTACGGTTCCAAACAGAACCTTGCCGCGCGGAAGTTTGCGGCCATGTAATTGCTTGACAAGGACTTCGGCAATATTAATCTTTACATCCAGGAACTCGCTCCATTTTTCTTTATGCCCCGTGAAACGGCACATAAAGGAGGCATAACAGTAGATGCAGCCATGGGTACAACCTACATAGGGATTGAGGCAATAATCATAACCGGGAATACCTGTTTTGTTTAGGGCCGATTTACATGTGATTTCATGAGGTATGACTATATTTGACATATCGACAATCAATCTCCGCGTTATTAATCCAAATTTTTCGTCCCTAAGTATCCATAGGCTGTCTTCGGAGGGTTAATATAACGGATTAAATATGTCATCGGTAACGGTTATTTGCGCAAAATGCTCCACCGGAAAATTGTGATCGTAGGGAATTTCATCGAATAAGACCGGCATCTTACTTCGGAAATATAGTAACAGGGGAATGGCCACCTGCCGCATCTGCGGATGAGCTGCCAGGTCACAGCGGAGTCGGAAAAAATGCCTCCATTCGCGCAGATTATATGTTACCACTATCTCCGTTTTGAGAGAGTTGGGCAGAATGGAGCGGGCCATTTGCGGGGAACATCCATTATCCAACATTAACATGTAGTATTTTTCCGCTAGTTGACATGATTCGAGCCACAGCTGATAATCCTCATCACGTCCTTGGAAAAAATAAGGTTCAATCACCGATATTTCATTGCCGAACTTATCTTTGCTATAGCGGCAGTAGCGAGTGCTTTCCTGGCTATAGGCTGCAATCCTATGCCTGACTATCTCATGGGAAATGCCCCGGTCCACAATAAACATCACGGTAGCTTTCTCATGCTCTATAATAGATTCGTGCCCCAGAGTTAGCTTGGATCTTAAGAAATTAGGATCGCCGCTCATCATGTCTTCAGATTTATAGCAAGTGCGGGCATATCTTTCCAATCTGCGAAATAGGTTGGAACCTAGTTCAGATTCCGCTATCAATACCTGTGGTTGCTGAATTATCACGCTTATCACTGCCCCTTCGTGTTCACTTAAGCTCCTTGCCCCGGTTTTTCAAATAGTTACTCGATTTATTTCAGTTTACCTGTTTTAAGTCCCTCTCATTGTAACCAAAGAACCATCGCTTATCGACCCTTTTTGATCTATTCCTTATCTTATCAGATCACCGATCCCCAACTAATCTGCTTCATTTGGCTGACTGATTAGCCTGAAAATATCCGCCAATCTATCCTGATCACCTTTCAGGTAAAGATAACCTATGAGGGCTTCCAGGCCGGTGCTCCAACGATAATCCTGCAAATCCACATTTTTGGGCGGGGTGCTCTTGGTATTGCGGGCTCGCCTGACTATCTCTTTTTCATGCTCAGTAAGTCGGTCATATATCCGGCGCACGATCTTAGCTTGGCACTCAGCCCGTACCTTTTCAACCGCATCGTGGTGTATATCCTTGATACGGCGTTGTCCTGCCGCAACAAGTTGTGTCCGCACTGACAGTTCGTAAACCGCATCCCCGATATAAGCCAGTAAAAGCGGGGAGTATTGATTCAGGATTTTCTCGTCCAGATTCTCATGCATCAGCAAATTTCCAACGGACTCCTTCCTGGGTATCCTCCACCACTATACCTGCACCTTTTAACTCATCTCGCAGCCAATCGGCCTGACCGTATTGGTTATGTGCCTTGAAATCCTGGCGCAGTTTGATTAGATATTCCATAAGATTATTGATGTCGGGAGCAGTCTCATAGCGGACTACGCTACCGCTGGCCTTATCTTCAACTTTGACCTCCAGCCGGTTGAGGAAGTCGCGCAGCGAGTCTGCCAGAGTATAATCCTTATCGGCTCGAGCCTGATCTCTCATCCTCAACATTATGGTTAATAATTCATCTACGGTATGGGCATCGTCTTGTGATTGCTGCAGGAAGATACCTAAAACCCCTCCTAAGCTGCGGAAAATATCCAGCGCCTGACCCAGTACCAACTTGTCCTGCGGCCGGCCGGGATCAGCCTGGGCGGTGAATGTATTAATGAAGTGAGACATCTCGAAAAGATATCCCATAGCTTTGGCAGTGTTAAAATCATCATCCATTGCTTCAATAAATTTAGCTTGTAATTCATGTACCCGTTCCAAAAGGTCCGCCTCAAATCCTGACGCTTCTGCTTCACCGACAATAGGGGCAGCCAGGAACTCTTCAGCTAGGGATTGCGTGGTTTTTAAGCGACCCAGGGCTTTCCTGGCCTCCTCCAGTTTGCCATCATCGAAATCAAGCGGGCTGCGATAATGAGTGGCAATCAGGTAGTAACGCACCACATCATGAGGATACTTGGCTAAAATATCACGAAGAATAAAGAAATTTCCCAGAGATTTGGACATCTTTTCACTATTGACGGTAATAAAGCCATTATGCATCCAATAGTTCACAAAAGGTTTTCCGGTATAGGCTTCCGCCTGGGCAATTTCATTTTCATGGTGGGGAAATATGAGATCAGCTCCACCTCCATGTATATCCAAGGTTCCCCCTAAGTATTTGGTGGACATAACCGAGCATTCAATATGCCATCCTGGCCGACCCTGCCCCCACGGGCTATCCCAAAAGGGTTCACCTGGTTTGGCTCTTTTCCATAAGGCAAAGTCAACTGGCTCTTCTTTGCGCTCATCAACTTCTACCCTGGCCCCTGCCAGCATATCCTCCAAAGACCGTCCGGAAAGTTTACCATAATCCTTGAAAGCTTTTACCCGGTAATAAACGTCTCCTTCTATTTCATAGGCATATCCCTTGGCAATAAGACCCTCAATTGCAGCAATAATATCAGGTATGTGTTCACTAACGCGGGGATGGATATCCGCACGCACAATTCCTAGAGCATCGGCGTCGAGGAAATATTCGTTAATATAACGCTCTGCTAACTTGATCGGGTCGTCTCCTTCATCATGAGCCCGGTTAATTATTTTATCATCCACATCAGTAAAATTTTGAATATACTTGACGGCATAACCCCGGTAGGCGAGGTAGCGCCTGACCGTATCAAAAACCACCAACGGGCGAGCGTTACCCAGGTGAATATAGTTATAGGTGGTCGGCCCGCAAACATACATATTAACCTGCCCGGGATTAAGAGTTGCTAACTCTTCTTTGCGGCCACTCAAGGTGTTGTAGATTTTCATCGGCTGTTGCCTCCTTTTCCAGTCTCATTACTTTGTTCTCCAGTTCCTCAATAGTTGCCTGCATCATAGCCAAGGTATCAGCTACAGGGTCGGGAAGCACATTGTGATCAAGATCAACCTCTTCATATTCTGGTGCGACCTTGTGTCCGTCAAATGCAACCACCCGTCCCGGTACCCCCACCACGGTGCAACCTGGCGGGACTGCTTTCACCACAACTGAACCACCCCCAATTTTGGCGTGGTCACCTACGGCGAAAGATCCTAATATTTTGGCCCCGGCGCTAATCGTAACATTGTTGCCGATGGTGGGATGACGTTTACCCTTTTCCTTACCAGAACCACCCAGGGTTACTCCCTGGTATATAGTGACATTATCGCCTATTTCGGTCGTTTCACCAATTACTACGCCACTGCCATGATCAATAAAGAAACCTTTGCCTATTTTGGCTCCGGGGTGAATTTCGATCCCGGTCAGAAAGCGGCTCAGGTGTGACACCAAACGAGCGAGGAAATACAGCTTTTTATTATATAGGAAATGAGCCAGCCGATGGTTGATTATGGCATGAAAGCCAGGGTAGAGAAAAACAATCTCAGTTAACTGCGCGCGGCCGGATCACGGTCGAAAACAACCTGTATCTCACGTTTCAATGCTGTCAGCATTATGAGTAACTCCTTTCTTATTGTTAGCAAAAACAAAAAACCCTTCGTCTCAATATTCAGAGACGAAAGGTTATATCTTCCGCGGTTCCACTCTGCTTGAGCATATATGATGCTCCAGCTTGCTAATTTATAACGGCTTTAACCGAATACACCTACTCTCACATTCGGCATACCTGCTCCCGGGCGCACTTCAGACGTCTTCTTACTATTGGAGGCTCTCAGCCGGTGACCTTCCTTCTCTGGCAGCGATCGACGCTTACTTTTCCCGTTCATAGCATTTACTATAAAGTTTTGATACATAATTATATGCAGGCAACAAGAATATTGTCAACTTCACCAACTTGTTCAGTCAACTATATTTAGGCAAGTTAAGTGTAGCTTCCAATCAGCAACTTTTTAGAGGATTTCCGAACAGCTCACTTATGTCATTTACGATCTCCGGAGAGCCAAACACTACTACCTGGTCACCGGCTTCCAGCCGATCATCCCGACCGGGATTGACAATCGTGTGTTCCCCGCTTTGGATTAATAGCAGAGAAGCGCCAAATTTTCCCCGCATATTTATTTCAGCCAGGGTCTTGCCGGCTACGCAGGAATTCTCCTCCACCAATATGTTAACGATCTCGGCATCATGATGATGTAGTTTTATGTCTTGAAAATTAGGAGACCTTCTTGATAAACTGCGCAGCATCTCATATCCATCTGAACGTACCTCGGCAATAAAAGCTTCAATATCGTTCCTTGATACCAGGTACTTCTTTAGAACCAGAGCGAAGATCTCTACCGACGTCTCAAATTCCTGGGGGATCACATCATTGGCACCAACCTCATACAACGGCTTGATTTCTTGAACATAACGGGTCCGTACAATTATATGCACCGTGGGGCTGAGCCTGCGGACCAAGTCGGTAATCCTAACCGTAGCAGCCGGATCAGATATAGCAATTACCACAACCCTGGCTGCCCTGATGTTACAATGCTGTAAAACCTCCATTTGAGTGGCATCCCCGAAAACTATAGGTTCCCCCTTGCTTTTCTCCTGCTTCACCGTATCAGGATTTTGTTCAATAATCATATAGGATATACCCGCGGCGGCGGCCGCACGAGCCAAATTCCTGCCGTTAACTCCATATCCGATAATAACCAGATGATCGTTAAGCGGGTTGCTTTCGATTTGGCTTTCAGGCACTTGCCCGATCTTTAGCCTGCCTGGCAATGGCAGCCGCATGCAGGCATCGGCGATGCGCGGAGCCAGGTTAATTAAAAACGGAGATAAAGCCATGGTTAGTACCGAAACCGCAATAAATATTTGATAAAAGTAATCATTTAATAATCCATAGCTCATTCCCACATCCGAGAGGATAAAAGAAAACTCACCCACTTGACCAAGCGCGAGACCAGTGAGAACGGCCGTCCGTAAGGGAAAACCGAGCAGAATGATGGCAAACATGCCAGTAGCCAGTTTAATGAATATTATAGCCAAGGTAATTAACAATACCGCTACCGGTTGCTGCACTAATATGTGGATATTTAGCAGCATGCCTATGGATACAAAGAAGATGCTGGTGAATACATCCTTGAATGGCAGAATATTGCCCAAAGCCTGGTGGCTATATTCGGATTCGGATATTATTAAACCCGCCAGGAATGCTCCCAATGAAACCGACAGCCCTAAGCTGGAGGTGAACCAGGCTACCGCCATACATATTGTAACGATACTTATAATAAATAACTCCCGGCTGCGCTGGCGGGCAATTTTATAAAGAATTACCGGTGCTGCCCATTTGGTACCTACAAACATAAGCACCAGGATAAGAACTAATTTACCTAAAAGAATGAGTGGCGAATCCTCCAACCCGCTGCTGCTGTCGGCTAGGATAGGTGTGAACAAGACCATCGGAATAATGACTATGTCTTGAAATATCAGAATTCCCAATGTGCTGCGTCCATAGGGAGAGTCTATCTCCGCCCGTTCCTGAAGTAATTTTAATACGATAGCGGTGCTGCTGAGTGATATCAGAAAACCTGCAAAGACGGCTTCTCCGCCTGGTCGCCCCAGTTGTCGAGTCAGAAGCGCAATGATAATGGTTGTTAAAACCACCTGTAAGGTGCCCCCGGCTAAAACAGTTTTCTTTATTTCCAGCAGCTTTCCGAGAGAAAATTCTAATCCGATGGTAAAAAGAAGTAGAATTACCCCCAGGTCAGCCATTACTTCAACAGTATGTATTTCTTTAATAAGACCTAACCCGTTAGGACCAGCGAGAACGCCGGTAATAAGGAGCCCAACTACACTGGGTATATTCATTATTTGACATAAATAGATGACCACGATTGCCATGGCAAACATAATCACAATATCATTTAGAATCGGGACGCCTATATTTCTCCCCCCTCCGACCGGAAAAGTATCAAAAAGGGATAGTCCCACCCGACTACCCCTTATGCTGCTTACCCTTGCGAATCAATTTATTGTCATTATTATAAACTTATGAGCCTAAGCTCCTATTTTTTGGCCTCATATAGGTATAGTCTATCCTGATTTATCCCCGCTGACAACCAACAACATTAACAAAAATATCAAGGTTAAGTAAAAATCCAAGGTAATAAATATCTGACTGCAGGTATTAATTGGTCTTATAAACAGGTAGACTGTTTTGCTTTCTAAAACATTTTACAAGCCAAGTTGGGAGATTGCCTGGTCTATCCGGCGGATACACTCCTCATGCCCTAAGATCATAATCAGATAAGGTAGTTCCGGTCCATGAGTCTGTCCAGTTAAAGCACTGCGCAGTGGCATGTATACATCTTTGGCTTTCACAGCGAGCCTCTTCACCACGCTCTTAATAAATGTCTTGGCTGCCGCTGGTTCAGCAAAATCCGGCATTTCCGCCCGGAACATTTCTAACACCTGCCGGGTTCCCTCCGCAGACAATGCCTGCAAAGCCCCTTCCTCCTGTTTAACCGGGGCGAAGAAAATTTCCGCCAGAGCTATTACATCGGACAAACAAACCAGATGATCACGAATGGCTTCCACCAACATTTCATAGCGATATGGATCCAAGTTGCTAACCTGATCCGCCCATTGGGAGACAATTAAATAAGGCTTCAGCATTGCCCCCAATTCTGTAGTGGTTTTCATTTTAAGATACTGCTGATTCATCCAGTTTAGTTTATCCATATCAAAAACAGCTGGACTTTTGGCTACTCTCTCCAAGCTAAAAGCGTCTATCAGTTCGTCCGTATTCAGGATTTCCTGCTCCCCTTCCGGTGACCAACCTAATAAAGCTAAGAAATTGAACATCGCCTCCGGCAGATAGCCCATTTCCCGGTATTGCACCAATGATGTGGCCCCGTGCCGTTTACTCATTTTTTGCCGATCACTGCCCAAAATTAACGAGATGTGAGCAAATTCGGGCCGAGCAAGATTTAAGGCATCGTAAAGCATTAGCTGCCGGGGCGTATTGGAAAGATGTTCTTCAGCCCGGATTACATGTGTAATCCCCATTAAAACATCATCGATCACCACGGCAAAATTATATACCGGAATACCATCGGACTTTAGAATAATAAAATCTCCGCTGTTATCACTTTCGAAACTGATGCTGCCTCTAACCAGGTCGTTAACCACATAAATCTGGTGGGGTGGAACCCGAAAACGAATACTGGGCTTCAAACCTGACTCCAAACGATCCTTAATTTCATGGTCGCTCAAACTGCTGCATTTACCTGAATAGCGCTGCATCTGCCCGCTGTGCAGTTGCGTTTGTCTTTCCTCCTCCAGCTCTTCAGGGGAACAGAAACAATAATATGCATCCCCTTGATCGAGAAGCCTCTGGACATATGCTTGATAAATATGGAGCCGTTCGGTCTGACGATAAGGGCCATTTTCGCCACCCTGGTGGATTCCCTCAGTCCAGCTGATCCCCAGCCATTGGAGCGATTCAATTATCTCATCTTCGTATTCGCGCCGGGATCTATCTAAATCTGTGTCCTCAATTCGCACCACAAATTGACCGCTCTGGTGAGCTGCAAACAAATAATTGAATAATGCTGAGCGGGCTCCGCCAATATGTAAAGGGCCAGTTGGACTGGGGGCGAATCTTACTTTGCATTCCTTCATCAAAATATTACCTCCCTTTATTCTGGGTCATTATAACATTAATGCAAAATTCTCAGCAACCGCCCATACCTCCGGTTACCTCTGTAATCAATTTTTGCTGACAATACTCTGGTACACGTCCAGGTAATCATCTACCATGCGTCTCCTACTGAACTTTTCTTCAACCCACCGGCGGCATTTACTTCGGTTCAAGGCTGATATATGGCGGATGCTCTCAACTGCCTCCTCAACATTCGCTACCAAGAATCCGGTTTCCCCATCTTTAATTATTTCGGGCATAGATCCGCGGTTATATGCGATTGCGGGTGTCCCGCAAGCCATTGCTTCCACAACACTCAAGCCAAATGGTTCATCGAAATATATGGGATGCAGCAGGGCCAATGCTCCTTTCAGAAGAATATTCCTTTGTTCGGGTCCCACTGATCCTGCATAAATAATATTGTTATTGTCGATATAGGGAGCAACACAAGATTGGTAGTAATCATCATCCTGTATGATACCGGCTATGATCAGCTTGATTCCCGACCTGAATGCAATCTGAATAGCATCATAAGTACCTTTATCCGGATGGACACGCCCAAAATAAAGAAGATAATCACCTGGCTGGTCAACAAAACTAAACAAATCGAGATCAATGCCATGATAAACATTAGCGTAATAGTTAAGTTGGGGGCTGCGGTCAGCCATGCTGATAGAAACATAGAAATTGTCCTGATTATAATGTTGATAAACCGGAAGAATCTTGGGGCTGGAAAATCCGTGAATAGTAGTGACAACTGGAGTCTTTACCAAACCGGTGTAGGAAAGAGGGAGAAAGTCATAGTTATTATGGATGATATCAAAACGATTGGCCTGCTCAAACAAATGAGCGATGTGCAGACACTCCCACACTTTTGGGTCTATTTCCGGATTTTCTTCATACGGCTCCGGGCATATGGCATCCAACCGGGCTGAGGTGACAGAATCCCCGGTAGCGAAAAGAGTAACCTCCAATCCCCGGCTGACCATTTCTTCGGATAACAGTGAAACGATGGTTTCCCATGGACCGTAGTGGCGCGGAGGAGTTCTCCATGCGATCGGAGATAAAAGGGCTATCCTCAATGCTTTTCCCTCCAATGATAATAATTCAGAAGCCGAAAGGTCTATTCTACCTGCCAGTTCTGACTTATATCTTTGGTAAAGCCAGATCAGATTATTCCTTTGACCCATAGCTTTACGGGCTGGTCAGTAATTCTGTTTATAGACTTGCCAGCAACTGATTTTGTCACCTAACCATAAATGCAGTAACGCCTTCAACACTATCAGGGCACAAAAAAGCCCTGACTAGAGTTCCCCAATCAGAGATACCAGTATGGCTATGCCAAATTTTTGATCAGAACCACCGCTTGAGCAGCAATCCCTTCCTCTCGGCCTGTATATCCTAAACCCTCCGTTGTGGTAGCTTTTACGCTCACCTGCTCCAGGGTTATTTTAAGTGTTTGCGCGATCTTGGCCCGCATGGTCTTAATGTAGGGTGCAAGTTTAGGCCTTTGAGCAATAATAGTACTGTCGATATTCACAACCGCCCAGCCTTTTTGTTCGACTAATTGACTCACTCGGGCAAGCAGCAGACAGCTATCGATGTTCTTGAATTCATCTGATTTGTCCGGAAAATGAGCCCCGATGTCACCAAGGGCAGCTGCCCCTAACAGGGCATCACAAATAGCATGTAACAGAACGTCGGCATCGGAGTGCCCAAGCAATCCCTTTTCAAAGGGAATTTCCACTCCCCCCAGCATCAATCTTCGTCCCTGCGTGAGACGATGGACATCATACCCGGTGCCAACCCGCAATTCAACTCACCTTCCCTAGACCAGTTCCTCTATTGTTAACCCTTCAACAGTGCTGCAGCTACAAGCATATCGCCCGGGGTGGTTATTTTGATATTGTTATAATCCCCTGGTACAATTTTAACCCGGCCAATATATCGTTCGAAAAGCGAGGCATCATCAGTACCGGCAAATCCCTCTTCTCTAGCCTCACTGTACGCCGTCAGCAACTCATGGTAATTGAAAACTTGAGGTGTCTGAATGGCGTAAACCGCGTTACGATCTAAAGTCTGGCGGACAAAACAATCCCGGTCTCCTAATTTTACCGTATCCTTGCTGGGAGTACCCGGTATAGCCGCTCCCCATTCTTTCGCTTCGGTCAACAGCCGACTTAACACTTCCACAGATAAAAGCGGCCGTGCTCCGTCGTGCACAGCCACCAGTTCGGTGTCCGGGGCTAATTGCTGTAATCCTGCCCATACAGAGTCTTGCCTCTCCTGTCCTCCTGGGACTACTGCAGTCACCTTTTTGTATTTATACTGTTTGATTATTTCCTGCTGGCAATATTCTATGTCTTCCGGGGCGCAAACCACCACAATGTCTTTTACCAGTGGATGTTTCTCGAAAAAATCGAGAGAATACGATAATACCGGTCTGCCGTTAAGCAGCATATATTGTTTATTGGTACTACTCTGCATACGGCTGCCTTTTCCAGCCGCCGCTATAACAACCCGGAGGTTGTCAACCATATACATTCACCTCTTGAACTGTTTCCCCCGGCAAATTGGCCTTAAAAATCCCGAGATTACGATCTTCCCTGATTTTGCGGCTGAATATCATACGCCCAGCTGCAGTCTGAAAAACGCTGGTAACTACAACTTCCAAGGTTTGACCTATCTCTGCCTGCGCATCCTCTACAACTACCATGGTTCCGTCTTCCAGATAGCCTACCCCTTGCCCGGGCTCCTTGCCTTCTTTTAATATATTAATATACATGGTTTCCCCCGGATAAACAACTACCTTTACCGCGTTGGTAAGTTCATTGATATTCAGAACCTTGATTCCGTGTAGCTCAGCTACTTTGTTCAAATTATAGTCGTTTGTTATTATACTGGCTTTCATCTTTTTACATAACCGCACCAGCTTCATATCAACTTCCTTTTCCTCCGAAACATCATTGTCTATGATTTTTATGTTTATAGACGGTTCTTTTTGCATCTTGGAAAGCAGATCAAGGCCCCGTCTTCCCTTACTTCGGCGCAGATTATCAGAAGAATCAGCTATGTGCTGTAGTTCCTCTATGACAAAAACCGGCACCATTAAAGTCCCCTCTAAAAACTTGCTCTGACATACGTCATAGATGCGGCCATCAATGATGGAACTGGTATCTAGAACTTTATTAAAATCGCTACTCACTTCGCTCATAGGTTTAGCCTCGGTCAATCGGCTGGGGAGGAGTTTCCACACATCCATAGCTCTGCGGCTGCCGATTTTCATACCTAGATATCCGCACAAGGCAAAACTAATCAGGGTCAAATAATTTCCTGCCCCTCTCATTACTGACAGAGGATAACTGCTCAAAAGTCCTAGCAGAGCACCGGCAATCAATCCTGCACTACCGCATAGTAAAACCTCAATAGAAGTATTGTCAAGCCATCGATTGAGAATTATAATTCCTCTGCTTAAAATGTCCAAGAATATTTTCCCCATTGCATAAAATACCACGCAGAGCAATATACCGGCCACAATTCGCCAGGTAGCATTTAATCCCCAATAAATTCCTAATGAATAGCTTCCCCATAAACCTATTAAGATTCCAACCAGTAAAAATTGCGATGAAATAAATTTATTTTTCATTACATAAATCACCTCCTGATAATAGCATTCTAGGAAAGAGTAATTATTATACAAATTGCTTAAAATTTTGATATCGGGCGGCGCATTTAACTCTGTTGGGAGTTGCCGGAAAATTGGAGATTATGTTAGTAAAGTTTTGGCGGGCAGAATTGACAACGCCTTCTGGCAACGACTATAATTATTTTTAGTGAAAATGGCGTGGAGACGGGGGGAATAAGGCAATTTATGAAGGATTTGATTTGTGATGAGTTTCAGAATACAGTCGGAGACCTCCTTATAAGACACCACAGTTTGATAGATGTCCTCAGTAAGCTATCCGAATCATCCAGCCGGGTAAATCGATCAGTTATCAAGGCCGTTACCGATTGTGGATGTGTAACTATTCAAGCACAAAAGGCCGAAATCCCTGAGCACCTTGAGTCAGTAGCTGAGCTTAAGGCCTGCTTGGACAGTCACCTGAGAGGCGATTTATGTCCCCGTTGTAATGAAGTTGTAATGACCGAATTGGGCAAAATGCTATTCTATACTGCGGCCTTATGTAATATCCTGGATATCAATCTGTACGACGTTTTTATAAAAGAACACAAGAAAGCCCTCGCCTTGGGTTACTTTAATATGACATAATCCTCTTAAATTAAATACCAAAACCGCCCCCCTTGGGGCGGTTTTTTGACTTTTTCGGGAATCTTCCATAATTATCAAACCATATACTCTAATAAGAACTGCTCGCGCATTCTCATCAATCCATTCTTAATTGATCGTGCCCTTACCTCGCCAATTCCTTCAACCTCATCCAGGTCCTCAATAGTTGCCCGCAGAATACGATTGAAAAGCTTAAAACGATCAACCAAATTTTCAATGATGGCCGGCGGTATACGGGGGATTTTATTGAGCATACGGTACCCGCGGGGAGTAATCTGTTGTTCAAGATGACTGCTGGTTGTTCCCAGAGCCAAACTCCTCATCAGGAACACGGAGTCGGAGATCTCATCCTCATAAGCCCGTCGGACACCATTTAATATCTCGGCGGGGGATTTTTCTCTTATATTACAATAATCTTTGATGATCAATGTAGCCTCCTCCTGAACGTTGGCCACCATCTCCTCCAACTGCATCTTTACCAAGCGCCCCTCGGTACCCAATTCACTTATGTAGTTCTCAATTTCGGCAGCAATATTCAATACCTTGATGCTCCGATTGAGCACGTTGCAGACTTCACCGACCGTAACCAGTTCTTCAAATTCTAATCCACCCAAGTGCTGTAAATCACGATTTAAGACATTGCGGTATTTCTCCAGGGTCTGTAAGGCCTGATTAGCCATTACTAAAAGTGACGCTATATCCCGCAAACGGAAGCTGGAATTGCCTTGGAAAAGGGTTACCACTGCACGACGCTGGGAAATAGCTACCACCAATTCGCCGGTCTGAAGCGCCACCCGTTCTGCAGTTCGATGCCGAATCCCGGTTTCCTTTGATGGCAGCGCGGGATTTGGATCTAATTGGGCATTTACAATGAGAATTCTGGAGGCATCGTGGTTGGTAATAATAGCGCCATCCATCTTGGCCAGTTCATAGAGCCGAGCGGGAGTGAATTCACAATCAATATGAAAACCACCCGTGACCAGATTCATGACTTCCTGTGAGTCTCCAACTACAATCAGCCCACCGGTCCTAGCCTGAATTACATTTTCAATTCCCAGGCGGAAATCGGTCCCTGGAGCCAACATCTGCAGCGACTTGCGGAACTTCAAGCGGAAAATGTCTTCTACCACCACTACCCCTCCATAACCATTTCTATAAAGTCATCCATGTTCCTCACTTCTTGGACCACCAGCTGTTGGGATTTGGGTTCATTGAGTTTTACTCCGGATGGTACCACGACACCCCGATAGCCCATCTTTTCTATCTCTTTTAAGCGGGCATCCAGGAATGGCACCGGTCTGATTTCCCCGGACAGAGCCAACTCGCCCAGATATACTATATCCAGAGGAAGAGGCCGTTCCCGGTAACTGGAGAGGATAGCGGCAGCTATTCCTAAATCTATGCATGGATCTCGCAGAAATACACCTCCGGTGACTTTCACATAAACATCATAGGCAGAGAGATTAATTCCTCTCCTTTTCTCCAGTACGGCGATTATCAAAGCCAATCGGTTTTGATCAATTCCTGAAGCCATTCGCCGGGCATAGCCAGGATTACTGGCCACCACCAGAGCTTGTATCTCGATCAGTAAAGGACGACTGCCCTCAAAGCTGGCTACCACTGCACTGCCGGATACGCTGGGATCCTTACAGCTTAAGAAAACAGTTGATGGATCTGGTACTTCCTTTAAACCCAGGCTGCTCATTTCTAATAGCCCTATCTCATCGGTAGAACCAAAGCGGTTCTTAACCCCCCGTAACAACCTGAAGGGAAAATGTTTTTCCCCCTCAAAATAGATCACTACGTCAACCATATGCTCTAGCACTTTGGGCCCGGCTAGAGCACCATCCTTGGTTACATGTCCGACCAGGAAGAATACTCGATCGCTTTTCTTGGCTATATCGGTTATTTTGGCGGTACATTCCCTTAATTGCGAAACACTGCCGGGGATAGAGGACAGATTCTCACAATATACGGTCTGAATAGAGTCTATAATAACAAGCTCAGGATTCAGCTCCTGCAGATAACTGCCAAGCAGATCGATGTTTTGGTCATTCAGAAAATAAATCGCCGAATTATCTATCCCTAACCGGTTTGATCTAAGTCGAATCTGACTGGCTGATTCTTCCCCGGATAGATAAAGCACCTTATTGCCAGATCGGGCAATGAAATCAGCTACCTGGAGGAGTAGCGTCGATTTGCCGATGCCGGGATCACCTCCCAGTAAAACAATCGAGCCAGGGACTATTCCTCCTCCCAATACCCGATCCAATTCCCCCATTCCACTTGCTAGTCTAAACATGGGAGTCTGGGGGATATCAGTAAGAGCTATTGGACTTGAATTGCGCTTATCTGTGGCTATACCAGGCTGGCGGCTGGGCACGCTTTCCTCTACCAGGCTGTTCCATTTACCACATCCCGGACACCTGCCCAGCCATTTTAGTGACACATAACCACATTCAGCGCACACATATCTAGTAATATTTTTACCCATTATTTTCCCTCTTAAATACCATTATAATACAAAAATATTAATTACTAGCCAGGTTTTAAGACAGTGGCAGCTGTTTGCGAACTATGATTTTCCCTTCTTCCTCATCCACCAAAATAGTGTCTCCAGGCTGGAATGTTTTTTTAAGTATCTCTTCAGACACTGCATCTTCAACCATTTTCTGAATAGCTCTTTTTAAGGGGCGAGCACCATAATTGGGATCATAACCTTCCTTCAAAATCAATGCTTTTGCAGCCGCTGATATTTCCATAGCAAAGCCATTTTCCTTTATGCGTTTACCCAAATCTCCAAGCAGCAGATTAATTATCTGCTGCAGATTTGCCTCTGAGAGACTATGAAAGACGATGAATTCATCAATACGGTTAACAAATTCGGGGCGAAAAGTATGCTTCATCTGTTCCATTACCCTGTTTTTCATTTGTTCGTAATTTTCTGCTTCATCGGCAGCTCTCTGAAATCCCAAGGTAGAAGTCTTAAAGAGATTTTCCGCTCCCACATTTGAAGTCATTATAATGATAGTGTTACGAAAATCAACGGTTCTTCCCTGACCATCAGTCATTCTACCATCCTCTAAAACCTGCAGAAGAATATTGTAAACATCGGGATGAGCCTTTTCAATTTCGTCCATTAGGATGACCGAATAGGGTTTTCTCCTCACTTTTTCGGTTAGCTGCCCCCCTTCGTCATAACCTACATAGCCAGGAGGCGAACCGATCATACGGGCAACCGCATGCTTCTCCATGTACTCGGACATATCCAGCCTGATGACCGAATCCTCGCTGGCAAACATAGCTTCTGCCAGAGCCCTGGCTAGCTCTGTCTTTCCGACTCCGGTCGGACCAAGGAATACAAAGGACCCTATTGGACGCTGGGGATTTTTCAGTCCGGCTCGAGCGCGGCGAACAGCCCGGGCAACCGATTTTACTGCTTCATCCTGGCCAATCACCCGGCTATGCAAAATCTTTTCCAAATTAAGTAAACGTTCCCCTTCTTCCAGAGCAATCTTACTGACCGGTATCCCCGTCCACTGGGAAATAATCGTCGCAATCTCTTCTTCGCCCACAGAACCGACCTGCACACTGCGTTTGCTCATCCATTCCCGGCGCTGCCCTTCAATCTCATCTTTGAGCTTCTGCTCTTCATCCCGTAACTGAGCCGCCTTCTCATATTCCTGGCCATTGATCGCCTCTTCTTTTTCTTTGCTTATTTCCAATACTTTAGCTTCTAACTCCTTGACATCGGCAGGCAGAATATAATTTGCCAACCTGACCCTGGAGGCCGCCTCATCAATTAAATCTATAGCCTTGTCAGGCAGAAATCTATCGGTTATATAACGAGCTGAAAGACGAACCGCATTCTCTATAGCCAGATCACTGATTTTAACCATATGATGTGCTTCGTAACGATCCCTTAAGCCCTTTAAAATCTCGACACTCTCTTCTATGGTAGGCTCGTCTACTTGGATAGGTTGGAACCGTCTTTCCAGGGCGGCATCTTTTTCTACGTATTTTCTATATTCATTTAAAGTAGTAGCCCCAACACATTGAAATTCTCCCCGAGCTAATGATGGTTTCAATATATTGGCCGCGTCAATAGCCCCCTCAGCTGCTCCAGCTCCAACCAAGGTGTGCAATTCATCTATAAACACTATTACATCACCAGCAGTTTTAATCTCATTTACAATTTTGGTGAGCCGATCCTCAAATTCTCCCCGATATTTAGTACCGGCGATCATGGAAGACAGGTCTAGGGAAATGACTCTCTTATGACTTAGAGTTTCCGGCACCTTGTTTTCAAATATGATCTGGGCTAATCCTTCAACTATAGCGGTCTTACCAACTCCAGGGTCACCAATCAATACTGGATTGTTCTTGGTACGGCGGGAAAGAATCTGCACTACTCTCTCGATCTCTTTTTCCCGGCCAATTACTGGATCCAGTCTACCTTCGCCGGCATCCTTGGTCAAATCACGACTATATGCATCCAGGGTCGGCGTTTTGCTTCGCGTCTTCCTGGCTTTGGGATTAAATGCTGTGCTGCTGCCGGTAGGTTCAGGCGGGGTCTCACCCGCTCCCGTTCCGTTTGCCTCTCCGCCCAGTAACAGCATAACCTGTTCGCGCAGGTTGTCTAGTTTTACTCCCATGGACAGAAGCACCTGGCTGGCAAGCCCTTCCTCTTCTCGTAATAAAGCCAACAGTATGTGTTCTGTCCCTACATAGTTCACCCCTTGAAGACGGGCCTCGTCAAAAGCCAGATTAAATACCTTCTTAACCCGGGGAGTTATAGGCAGATCACCGGCCGGACCTTCGCCGCCACTTTCATTTTTGCCAATGAAACGCTTTACTTCTTCTCTAACATTATCCAAATCGACCCCGAGGTTGATCAGAGCTCGAGCCCCAACACCTTCCCCTTCACGCAACAGTCCTAACAAAATATGTTCAGTCCCAATAGCTGGATGCCCCATTTCCCGGGCTTCTTCCTGTGCATGGATTACGGTATTGCGGGCTCGCTGAGTAAATTTTCTAAACATTTATACTACCTCCTTGCCGGATAATTTCTCTTTGATTACTTCCGCTCTCAGGATGTCACGCTGCATAACATCCATTTCCCGGCCCCCAATCTTCTGCAAATGAGCAGGCCGGATGGCCACCATTAATTGATTTAGTGCCAAGGTATTGATCTCCTTGATTAACTCTAAATCGACACCAAGCCGCACCATAGATAGAAGTGACAATGCCTCGTCAGAAGCAATTACGCGAGCATTACTCAAAATTCCATATGCTCGGCCAATCTTGTCTTCCAATTGGTATTTCATTTCATTCACTAACTGGTCCCTAAGCAGGTTCTCCTGTTCCACTACCTGTTCAGCAACGGTCTGTAAATAAGTACAGATATCCTCCTCAGTCTGCCCCAGAGTAATCTGATTGGAGATTTGGTAGAAGTTGCCTATGGGTTCGCTTCCTTCACCATAAAGGCCTCGAACCGCCAGCCCCAGTTGGCTTACATTCTGTAACAGCTGTTGCATCTGCCCGGTCATTTGGACAGCCGGCAAGTGCAGCATCACCGATGCACGCATCCCAGTACCAACATTGGTAGGGCAAGCAGTCAGATAACCTCTTTTCTCATCAAACGCGTAGTCTATACTCTGTTCAAATTCGTCATCCAGGTTCTGAATCTGGGTATAACATTCCTTAAGGTTCAATCCCGGCTGCAGGCTTTGCATGCGGAGGTGGTCCTCCTCATTTATCATAACCGCCAGAGACCCGCCATCATTTAGCATGATCCCTTTATATGCATCCGCTGCCGCCGCGTGTTCAGGGCTGCATAAATGTTTTTCAGCTAAGACTTGCCTGTCCAGAGCGTCTAATTGATCAAACATAACCATTTGCATAGATGGTAAAAGTGTTCCGTTGGATTTTTGCCAGGCATCCTTAATTATATCTACGATTTTCAGCCCGGTATTTAGATCTAATTTGTGGGGAAATGGAACATCGGCAAGGTTGCGCGCCAATCGTATCCTGCTGGTAATAGCAATATCCCTATGATCCTCCCTGGTGTTCATCCAATTTGCATAATTTTCTGACCATAAGTTCTCTATACTCATATTGGTAACCCCCTATGAGAAGTATTTTTCCAACTGGATGACCTTATCTCTAATCTGGGCTGCTTGCTCGTATTTCTCTTCCCTGACCGCTTCCTGGATCTGCCCCTTCAGCTCTTCAATCTGTCTTTTAATTTTTACCTTTTCTCCTCCACGCAAAGGTATCTTCCCCAGATGTTTGCTATTGCCATGAATCCTTCTTAGAGAAGCATCCATTTCCTGCTCATAAGTCCGGTAGCATTCACTGCAACCAAGCTTGCCCAACCGCTTAATATCCATGATGCTCATGCCGCATTTAGGGCAGGTGATTCGCGATCCGGGCAGAGCTTCTTTATTATAAGTAGCAGTAAACATACCTCCCAAAAAATTAGGTATTGAGAATTTATTGCCTGAATCGAACAGCAGTCCGCTTTTTTGGTAGGCACATTCCCCACATAAATGGCTTTCTATCTTCTGTCCGTTAAATACCTGGGTCAAATGGACCGTAGCGGTTTTCTCTTTGCATTCATCACACAACATACAGCAAACTCCTCCTTATATGTCAAGTCAGGTTTTTAGCCAATACCTTTATTATGCTATGGTACAGACTGGTTCTATAATTGAAGGGTACCCCGGAGAATTCTAGCCTGGCGATCTGATTGATCAGCTCGGTTTCCCTTGGAGTCAAAAATCCTTCTCTTTCAAGTTCAGCTAGGCAGTTCTGCAGTGCTTCATAAGCAAGTTGGTCCTCACCCTGGTCACATTGGGTAATGCGTATAAATCCCTGCCCACCCCGACGGCTCTCGGTTACGTATCCGTCGGCTTCCCTAAACCGGGTTCGGATCACGTAATTCACCTGGGACGGCACACAGTTGAACGTTTTGGCTATTTCAGCCCGCTGAATCTCGATCTGGCGAAGACTGCTGCGGGAGATCAAGACCTTAATATATTGGGCGATGGAATCAGAAATATTCTTTCTCATAAGCCTATCCTGTTTGACCTTATTTGACCTTTGTTTATATTCTACCCCGCATTTCAAATTTCTAGCAACCAGTATAAAACGAAAAACTGGAGCCGATTGTCAAATAGATATAGTTGATATGATCATCCCCGTCTTAAAAAATAGAAACACTCGCTCAGCAAGTGTTTCCTAATTTTCGCTAATATTGATTAGTCGGATCTCGGGGGTCTTCATGTCTATCTTGGCTGCTTGTTTCGGAGTATCGCTATGACAAACTTGGGCAATACCAATTGACGCCTCCATCGGCTAGGTTCTGCTAGCAATCTATAGAGCCATTCCAGGTTTAATTTTATCATCCAAGCTGGGGCTCGTTTTTTTAAACCAGCTATGACATCCAGACTTCCGCCGACCCCAATACTGACCGGCACCCCTAAATCGTGTTTATAAGTGTCTATCCATATTTCCTGTTTGGGTGCGCCCAACGAGACTAAAAGTATATCGGGATTACATTGTTTGATATCCATGAGTAATGCCGGAATCTCTTCATCAGCAAAATATCCATGATGAGTTCCACTTATAAGCAGACCCGGAAAATTCTCTTTTAAGCTTTGGGCAGCCGCTTTAGCAACGCCGGGAGCTGAGCCTAGCAAATAAAATCTCCATCCCTTTCCGGGCGCAGCCTGGCACAATTTTAGTAATAAGTCTATTCCCGAAACCCGTTCCTTAAACTCAAACCCAAGTCTCCTGCCCGCCCATACTATCCCAATTCCATCCGGGGTAACCAAATCAGCGCAATTGATAATCCGGCGCAATTGTTGATCATTTTGCGACTTATATACTATTTCTGCATTCAAGGTAATCACGTGGCATATGTCCTTTCTGGCAATCATATTAGCAATCTGTAACAGACACTGCTGTGATGATAACATATGCACTTCGCAACCCAGGATATTAGCTTTGTCTGGCATTAATTTTGATCCTTCTCATATTCTATTTGTTTTCATCAGTCTATACTTAGTCTTGCCGGGCTCGGTTCCATTCATGAAAAAAACCCGCCATAAGGCGGGTGGGTTGTGTTTATAACACCCTTTTAGGGCCTTTATATTGATGCCGTGCTAATGTATTCATCTCATTTAATGCCTTACCAGTTCCCATAGCCACACAGGAGATGGGATCCTCGGCCACGTGTACCGGAAGCCGTGTTTCCATTGACAGCAACCGATCAAGACCATTAAGCAACGATCCGCCCCCAGTCATTACGATCCCGGTATGAACGATATCTGCGGCCAACTCTGGTGGAGTAATTTCCAATACCTTCTTTACAGCATCAATAACCGCATAAACTGGTTCTTCCAGGGCTTCCCAGCTTTCAGCCGAGGTCATGGTAATGGTTTTAGGTAATCCTGAGACTAAATCACGGCCTCTCACGCTCATAGCGCTGGCCTTGTTTTCTTCGGTGATCCAGGCCGATCCAACATTTATCTTTATTTCTTCGGCAGTTCTTTCCCCAATCATCAGACTATATTCACGCCGCACGTATCTAACTATAGCCTCGTCAAATTTATCTCCACCTACCCGGAGGGATTTTTTACAAACCGTGCCCCCTAATGACAGAACAGCAATGTCGGTGGTTCCTCCCCCGATATCCACTACCATGTTCCCACTGGCTTCACCTATATTTAGTCCCGCGCCTAAAGCGGCTGCGAGGGGTTCTTCGATAATGAATGCCTGTTTAGCGCCTGACGCCAAAGTTGCCTGTCTTACTGCACGCTCCTCCACATCTGTAGCCCCGGTGGGGATACAAACAATCACCCGTGGTTTCCAGAAGAGTCTTCTCCCCATAACTCTTCTAATGAAATAGGTAAGCATCTTTTCAGTGGTATCATAATCAGCGATTACTCCTTCCCGGAGAGGCCGTATTGCCACTATATTACCAGGAGTCCTACCTAACATTTCCCTGGCTTCTTCACCGATTGCGATTGCTTTATTGGTATTCTTGTCCAATGCGACTACAGACGGTTCGTGTAAAACAATACCTTCCCCTTTTTTGAACACCAATACGCTAGCTGTACCCAGATCGATTCCAATGTCCTCAGCAAAAAACAATCTCCTGATCCTCCCGGCATAATTTTTCATTTTATCGCTAATTATTCTTATTTTACCTTTTATTCGTCATAGTGGCTATAATTTTAATAGCCGCTAAACTGTGATTAATTCTTGACCGAGCAGGATATTCTGAGGTGGGAATGAGCACCTAGGTATGATAAATCAGGAGTTTTCCTTATGGGAAGTTGCTGCCATTTCAGCCTGGCCGATAGCATACCCATCATGATTTTGGGCATATTTCTTCCTTGTTGCTTCTCCTCCCCTTAAATGCCTTTCTGCTTTATTCCTATCCAATACACTTCTAACCTCGTCAGCCAGCTCTTTACTTATGCGGGGCAGCCGCTCAGATACATCCTTATGAACGGTAGACTTGGAAATCCCAAACACCTCGGCTGTTCCCCTTACCGTATCTGAAGTTTGGAGTATATATCTGGCTATCTTCACCGCTCTCTTTCTTATATAGTTTTGCATTGATCCGACTCCCTCCCCAGTGGTTTTTAAATTTATATTCACAAGGAGGCTAATCAAGACCTTAAAGACAGAGATTGGGCAGGCGTTTTATGAAATCTGCCGGCTTTTCACTTGGTTTTGGCAAGCGGTTTATTTAAAATCTATATAGCATCTTTTGGGAAAATGAACCTTAAAAAAGGCTGGAAAAGTACGAACCGTCTTACCAGGCTATCGCCTAATGGTGATTATGCGGTAGAAGAAGCCTCAGCAACTCATGGTCCGAACGGATACGTAAGTGAGGCCATAGAAAAGCTAGGGAACAAATCTGGTTGAGGATTTAATGGTGAGCCAGGAGCAAATACCGGTCGAGCTGGTGAAACTGCGTAATCAAGTAAAAACAAATCAGTCAGATTCCGAGAACTAATGGTAAGGAAATTGACCAATGTCACCATACTCGATCTTCTTAGGCTATATGGATTATAGTGCTTCTCTAGCTCCTAATAGCCCAATTTATAGAAGTTTATCCCTTGGTAATACTTTTGCAGGATCTGATGGTAATCCTTTCCGCGCATAGCCATTCCGTTTGCCCCATACTGGCAAAGTCCTACGCCATGCCCGTACCCCCTGCTTATGATTAGGGTGGTATTGGCAGATGTTCGAAAATCAATCCATGCGGAAGGCAGCTTTAACTTTTCTCTTAGATTCTTGGCCAATATAGTTTTGCCGTTTATATCTATTTTTTGTGGCCTTCCACTCGGAGTTTTGGATAATATCCCAATCTTCAGTTTGGTTCCTTTATCACCAACCAGCCGAGCGAGAGATTCATTACTACACTCAATTTCTTCGCGATAATGAGGAGCCCCTTTACAATCGCTACACACTACTGACTTCAGATAGTCAATTTCTCCTCCCCAAACTGCACTGGCATTTTCCGTTCGTCCACCACAGGTAGAACAGTAAAGCGCGTCAATCGGTTGTGAATCATAGATCATAATCTCGCCGCGGGTAGACTCAACTGCCGCTTCCACCTTCTTAAGAAGATCATTGCGGTCCGGATTTGAGGAAGCAAAATCCTGCCGGGGAATGAATGCTTGACAGGTGGATATATCATCGGAAAGGTCCGCTCCCTGCGGATATGTTTCGCGGTTTATTATTTTTTTTACCGCATAAGTACGGGCACACACCGCTTGGGCCTTAAGAGCTTCCATTTCGAACGATGCGGGCATTTCAGCAGCCACCGTACCTATTATGTATTCTTCCAGTTGTATCTTAATGACTTCATCCTGCTCATTTAAATACAAACTAATCTGGGGCTCATATTGACCATTATCAGCCCGCCGGAAAAGCACAACTAAACTGCAAGCGACAACTATGATAAGCAAAGTTACCCATTTATATTTTTTCTTTAGTTTCATACTCCATAAATATGATAAGAACATGACCGTAATGTCATGTTCCTATTCTTACTTATCTATATTTATAAACTCCCCCGCTATAATGTTTCTATCTGAGCCCCCATAGCATTCAGTTTGGCAGCTATATCTTCATAGCCCCTATCTACGTGCTCACTTTCCAGCAGGATAGTGTTCCCCTGAGCACTTAGTCCTGCAATAATCAACGCCGCTCCAGCTCGCAAGTCCGATGCTTTGACCTGGGCCCCGGTTAATTTCTTAACTCCCCGTATAATAGCGATTTTCCCTTCAGTTTTAATATCAGCACCCATGCGTGATAATTCTTGCACATGCATGAAGCGATTTTCGAATACCGATTCACTGATTATGCTGCTTCCTTGAGCGTTACTTAAGTAAGCCATAAACTGAGCCTGCATATCGGTTGGAAACCCTGGGTAGGGTAGGGTTTTTATATACACCGGATTTATTTTGTCTTCCCTCCTCACCTCTACAGAATTATGGCTCTCTATGACTTCTGCTCCGCTTTCAACTAATTTAGCAGTTATAGCTTTTAAGTGTTCAGGGACTACGTTATCTATAATGGCATTGCCCCTGGTGGCTGCGACGGCGACCATATAGGTGCCGGCTTCAATTCGATCTGGAATGGGTATATATTTAATTCCTTTGAGCGAAGACACTCCTTCAACCTTTATAACATTGGTTCCAGCTCCAGTAATTTTACCACCCATTTTATTAATGAAATTAGCCAGGTCCGAAATTTCTGGTTCTAAAGCAGCATTCTCAATATAACTGACTCCTTCTGCCATAGCAGCGGCCATCATAATGTTCTCAGTTGCACCGACACTCGGGTAATCCAGATATATATGTGCTCCTTTAAGTTTTTCCGATTTAGCTATCAAGTCTCCTGACCGAAGATTAATATCAGCTCCCAAAGCGTGAAATCCTTTTAAATGTAAATCTATTGGTCTGGAGCCGATTGCACAACCACCTGGCAATGCTACCCTAACCTTTCCCAACCTGGTGAGAAGTGGTCCCATAATCAGAACCGATGCTCTTATTTGTCGAACCAATTCATAGGGGGGATGTGAAGAACTAACCCCACCTTGTAAAATTACTTTTTTATCTCCTTCTTTTACCTCTTTACCAAGTTCGCCCAACAATTTCCCAATTATCATCACATCATTTATTTTGGGCACTTTGTCCAACTCTATAGTTTCGTCAGTTAATAGCGACGCTGCTAATATAGGCAAAATTGCATTTTTCGATGAACTGACCTCCACCTTGCCATTTAAGCTTACTTTACCTTTTATGATCATTTTCAAGGTCATCACCTCAGTCCTAATAGTCATTCAGCAACAATGGGCTTGCGATATATACCCTCGTTTTACCATCATTACAGGCTCTTATGGCGGCCTGTATATTGCAGGGCTGGCCCGAAACCATTACCGGCTCTTGTTTCAAAGATGGATTGTAGCCAGTAAGGCTCGACATTGTACCTTGATTATAGCTATGAGCGGGAGTTGCATGTAGATTGACAAATAATATTTTTAATAATTCCTGTTGTCCCTCCACATCAGTTCTGGCGTTTATTACCCCCTGGTATTGGAAATAAGCAGTACATTTGTATAGTCTTCTTAATTGGGCCTCATAATCTTTAAGTTGCCAGTCGTCTCCTTTACTAATAATGGTTACCAAAAGGTTGGAAGCGTGTTGTGATTTGTTGGTTTGCAGCAGGAAATAAAAATTAAGTTCGTTGGAATTAAACGTATATCTCAGAGTAATTAGGTCATTGTTTTCTTCATGTAGGAATTCATTTTGATCGGCGGGTAAATTTAGATGATTCAATAAATGCAACAAGATTTGATCTAGTTCTTCAGCACTTTTGCTTGTTTTTATTTTTGCCCAACAGTCTAATCGGGATTCCAGCAAATTTGCGCCGATAGAAGCAAATGCTAGATAATATGGCGATTGATTTTGCTGAGCCGTACAATTTTTTAGATAAGAATCTCCGCAGAGACTTAAGATGGCAAATAAGGATAAATAAATAATCACTTTCTTAGACATAAATAATCCCCCAAAACTTTAACAGGATTTTTGCCATCAACATTTAAATTTATTCTTAAAAAAATGCAAAAAAAAACCTGACCTTGGTCAGGTTCGATAGTTGTAACTAATCAATGGGGCCTTTTTTCTGATCCTCCGGTATAATACTTTGAAAATCCTGCTCGGAATAGCCCTCGTTTTGCTCGTCCAGTTGGGCTTGATATTCCTCTTGATGTTGTTTAGCCTCCAAGGCATTTTTCCCAACCTTATTGAATTGCCGAAATATTAAAACTGCAAATACAAGGGTAATAACAAACACTACAGCAATAAAGATTAAAAACTTAAGTTGCAGACTGTTCAAAATAAGACCCCCTTCGGTTAATATTTAGGTTTGGCATTTTCTCTAGCTCTCTTGTCCCTCATTTCACGTTTTAGTCTCTTGGCATCCTTTTCTTTGGCGGCCTTTTCCTTTCCTTTTTCCGTCATCCGGCCTAATCCCACCCAAATGCCGAGATACATTATTATTTTTATTAAGTAATAAGTCAGAACCCCTATTACTAATAATTCTAATACGGAATATTTCATATAACCTCCGTATTTATGGAACAGGTGTTATATATATCATCATAATTATTTTTAACAGATGAGATTTGATTAACTATGCCGGAGTCAGTCATCCCTCTCCGCTTTAATAAAACGGCAGCGGCATAATCATCCATATAGTAATTCTCCCTTCCGATACGCAACAGATATTAGGTAAGAAATCGGCTAACTACGTGACAACTATGCCTTTAATTATAAATTAACCTCTTTGAATTCACCACCTTTTTGATTTATATGAGTAAGTCCATTATAGACATCAATTTAAAAGAAATATTTTATCCAAACAATTTTTCGATCTTATTAATTTATTTATTTTTGGAGATCGATTTCTTTTCAAAGCGGACTAGGTTAATGAGATTTTCTTTATTTAAATCATCGACTAAATAAAGAGCTCCTTCACCCGCTTTTGCTAATTTCTCCATAAAATTAGCATTGCTTTCTACACCAATACAAATGAAACGTAGTTTCTCGTCTGGTATGTTTGCAGCGGCTGCCAAAGCATCTGCCTGTGCGTCCATGCTCCACAGGCCAGCGTTAGGTAATCCATCCGTTATCAATATCAAAAGTGGATTCCTTACCCGGCTATTCTTTATCAGTTCCAATGCGGTCATTATTCCGTTGGCTAAAGGGGTCATGCCAGCGGGGTTAATAGTCGCCAGGCCTTTGTTTAACATGGTCTGGCTGCGTGTGAAAGGAGCCACTACCCGGGCAGTACGTTCCTGGAAAGTAACTACCGCTACCCGTTCTTTGCCGGTAAGCAATAAATGTTGCGCCAGGAAACTGGCCGCTTGTCTTTTTTCTCCAGCCATACTGCCGCTGGCATCTAGTAACAAACAAATATCAACCGGAATATAGCTCTTTTTATCATAAAAATGTAAATCTTGCTTCTTAATCGATAAACGCTTTTCGCCTCGCAATAAGCCGCTCTTTTTGGCCTGAACCACAGTTTGCGAAACTGCTAAATTTCCCGTCCAGCTGTCTCTCTTATTGACAGTACGATTGTAATCAGTTAATTGCACATCGGTGGTTTTCTGTTCTGACTTACCTATCTTGCTAAAACGGGAGGTCCGACTGCCTGGCACTTTTCGTATATTGCGCCGGATCTCCGTCTCTAGTTCCACCCTATGCTTAATCAGATAGTCTTGAACTTGCAGGCCTTGCTTGGTCAAAATCCGTCCCAGCGGCGTTTTTTGCATCAAGCCTATTTCCTCTAGCTGCTTTACATAGTGGTCTATATCGCCCCACTTTTTCTTCTGGTAGTCGGCACCCTTTCTCTTGAAAATGTTAGTAGAATACATCTGCATCCATTCCTCGATGTCTTCTACCCCGCCGAACTTTTCGGCCAGTTTCAAGACCAACTGGTTAACGTTTTCATCTGGAGCCATTAACATGGCATCTTTGCCTTTGAATTTGTGCCAAGGCAACTTTATATAATTGCCGAAATCGTCTAATACCTTTTTTTGCTTACCGTGAGTAATATTCCGTACCTCAGCTAGTTGAAGTCCGGATTGCATTATTACGTCTTCGACGGTTGTGGCTATAACAAAGATCAAAGCATATTCCTGCCGATTCAGGCGGGCCAGGATATGAACATGATCCTGCCCCTCCTCACCTTCTATATAGGGTTCCATTTCATTCTGAATGACGTCGAAAATCCAACCCTGGCCTAAGTTAGTAGTCACCTGGATCTTTTCCGCATAGGCAGCAACTGCCTTGAATCGAACATCATCCGCATACTTGAGCTGTGGATCCTCTTCACACACATAGTCGTTTATGGCCCAGAATATAGCCAAGGCTACCTTTTGGGGATCAACTTCACCTGGCTTGTGATAGATGTCGATATGGACGATCTGATCTATATCCACATAGTTGAGATACGTCTGCCCCGCATCTGAGTTTATAAGGATTTCAACCTGTCCTTTGATTCTCTTTTCGGGCATGCGGCGATGGGCTTTGGTACTTACTACGGTACTATCCCCCAGCCGCACCCCTTGATCTTGCCCCAGATAAAGACCAAGGTAATTGGCTACCGACGCTGCATTAGTAAAACTACTATCACCTGTTTCCATTTGGGTGCCTCCATTTAATCGCGGTTAAAATCAATGGATTTTTCGGTATTTATAAGCTCTTTTCGTTTTAGGTCTTTGAGCGGGCGCCCATCCTTCTTAAAATAATCGGCATCTTCGCTCGGTTCCTGTTTATCCTGAGTCTTCTTGCCTCCCGAACTAAACATACTTCCGCCCTTGGCATCATCATTTAGGACTCGAATCAAGGCGTCGGAATCCATACGATGTTTGAGAATCAGTGGCAGTATACGTGCCACATCGTTAATTGTAGCCTGATCTCTATCATTGATAATAGCGTATAGAACAGAGCCTTGCTGCATGGCTTCGATAGCCCTGATGCTCTCCAAATTATGTTTGACATAGAGGCGGGCGATATAGTTACGGACAAAATCAGGCAAATCAGTTTCGCGATAAATCTCCGCCCATTTGAGTAGTCTTTGCGTATATTCTTCGTGTTTTTTCATAATGGCAGCCAGACTCATTGACTCCCGATCCGGTTCCACTTGGGTGGTATGAAAATTCTCCTTGAGCATTTTGGCTAAAACGTCAATCGAGGTTGGTCGGCCCATATAACAAACCATGTCAAAGCGGTCTGATAACTGCCGGCGTATTTCCTCAAGGGGTCCGGGATCTTCATCCGGGTTAGAGGCTGCCCATACCGAAACATTCACCTTTACCGAAACAACAGGAAGCCCTGCTTCTTCGATCTGGACAATACCGGGCTTAGTACCCATCAGGTCCAATAGTATATCCGTAATTTCCGGCGCTGTATCAGCTAACCGGTTAATTTCGTCAACAAAAAGGATTCCCCGGTGAGCTTGGGGAATCAGTCCAGGCAGTAGTCCGGCTTCTGGTTTGCTGGGATCAGTCAATTTTGCCAAGTCAATACTTCCGGCGACCGTACCAACTTTTGCTGAATGTGATATCTCCACAAAAGGCATAGGAATAGCTTCAATTCCGATTCCAGCAATCTCTTGGGCAGATAATCCCCGATGATTGGGGCAATGAGGCTTAGCTGGATCACAGTTGTATATACAGCCTTTGATTCTCACTATGGGTGGTAGTATATCCTGGGTCTTGCGCATAATTGTAGTCTTACCAGTTCCTCTAAGGCCCTCGGCATGTATATGGAGTGGCTCATCAGCTATGGTGGATACCATCGACATCTTAACCATATCAAATAAAGCCTTATTTCCTTCGTAGCGTTCTAGTTGCGCATAATATTTTAACATTTATTCTCCCCCCTCTATATTGATGAACCGCAATTTCTAAATTTCGTTAGATTACCACATATCCATGATTAAGAGATTGGACAAATCCTCAAGCCGGGTTACCTTAGAATGGCGTTTTAATATGTTTTGTCTACCAAGGTTCGGAAACGAATAAATTCACAATATTGCTTAAAAAGTTAAGATTTGCCCAGCATTATTTATACGGGAGCATAAAAAATATGATGGCGGCGAAGTGATTTCATGTGGGTATCTTAGCAGTGGCAATCCAACCTTTTCCGATCGTCGAACAACCCTTGCTATCGTTCCACTTCCCGGTTGTGCAGACTAAACTCCCGTCAGCTATTAATACCTCCCTCCTAATTCAGTCAGGCCAAAATATCCGTCCTATATGGCCTCTGTATTTAGATCCGGACGTACACAAATATAGTGCAATCACGCTCGGTAAATGGATAAAATAAATTTGGGTTAATAATAGCTTCCTATATAAAACCGGATTCGGTTATAGTACTGCGGTGCTTTGGTTGAATTATGGCTCGGCAATTAAACGCAAAAAATCATACAATCAAATATTACCCCTTCTACATTACTAGAAGGGGTATATGATTCTAATTCAATGATGGTACCATTATTATATTCTATTTAT
>CAZOZX010000012.1:0-776 GCA_964584415.1 uncultured Syntrophomonas sp. | reverse complement strand
ATGCTTATCTGTTTATACCTTTTAGGCAAGATATTATTCGTTGATACCGATTAAAACACCTGATACGCTACGCTGCCAATATATTAGGTCAGCACCATTATCATAATAAGCGCCAATCCCATCAACAGAAGGGTGATGATTCCGAAGAAGCCAACTTCTACAGTTATGTTTTCGAAATTTTCTTTTTCACCGCCCTTGGCCCCAGCCATATCCTTTTTGTAAACTGGCGTAAACAGATCATCATTAGCTGTGTCACCGGCTCCGTTGCCGCCATAGGCGTA
Source organism: uncultured Syntrophomonas sp. (assembly GCA_964584415.1). Lineage (GTDB taxonomy): Bacteria > Bacillota > Syntrophomonadia > Syntrophomonadales > Syntrophomonadaceae > PHAA01. The sequence goes on along the minus strand of CAZOZX010000012.1, from coordinate 495 downwards.
GTTAGGTTTTTTGTTCAAATAGTTTGCTACCATCGTTCTCACCCTCCTTTGGGTTGTTATAATTGTGCATCAGCAATAGTTCTGACAATTCTAAAACTAATTCATTAGTTTTGTTTCTTGTATATTTCTGTTGCAATTATTGTGCCAGCCAAATCAGGTTTATATATCCTTTATGCGCAACTTCCCTATCCGCCCCGTTGAGCTCCTTATGATTATGCTTACGAAATCTTAATAGCACATTTCTTAACACACAATGATTGTCACTATTGTGTCCCAGCTTTGTGCCTATATTGCGCAGCGGTTACATATTTGGGACACTTTGCAGTCAGTTCCAGCGGTGATCATAGCCAAGCAAGTTAGCGTTCGTTGTATATGTATACATGTTGTTTGGCTAATTCTATACACAAAATAAAAGGCCGGAAGGTTTCACAACCTTCCGGCCTCAGACTGTCAAATAACCCCCGCCAAATCGGAAGAAATGGCGGGGGTTAAGTG
>CAZOZX010000011.1:0-33154 GCA_964584415.1 uncultured Syntrophomonas sp. | reverse complement strand
TATTTAAAGGCAATGTTCCGATTTTCGAAACATTGCCTTTTTTGACGGTCTGAGGGCTTCTGCTTAGAGAAGCCCTGTACCATGACAAATATGAACCGACTAACCTCTCTGCTTGATTTCATAATACATCGGACTGGCAATACAAATAGATGAATACATTCCGAACAGAAATCCTATCAGTAAGGTAATTGTGAAAACCTTAATGGTTGCCCCTCCGAAAATCAGTAAGGCTATCAGCGGCATAAGCACAGTAAGCACCGTATTTACTGAACGATTCATGGTTTGCATGATGCTGCGATTTAGCAAGGCGTCGAGCGCATCCTTCTTTTTCATGCGCAGATTCTCCCTAACCCGATCAAAAATAACGATGGTATCATTTATTGAGTATCCTATGATAGTTAGTATAGCCGCTATAAACGCCCCGTTTACCTCAAGTTTGAATAATGAAAATATCCCGCATACTATCAAAACATCATGAAACAACGCAAAAACAGCAGCTACTCCAAATGCCCATTCAAACCGGAAAGTAATATAAATTAACATAAGGACCAATGCAATAGCGACTGCCAAAAACGCATTTTTGACCAACTCGCTGCCAATGGTGGCTCCAACACTCTCTGCACTTTGCAGGACTGCCGAACCATACTGGGTATTTAGCGCTGTGGTAATTTGCTGAGTTTGCTCCTGGTTGATCTCATTGGTCCGAATGTAAAATTCGTCACCGCTTTGCTGCACGCTAACTTCATTGACTATCTGCAAATCTTCAATGGTCTTGGTGACTGCAGGGGCATCAACTGATGCCTCTATTTTATAGCGCAGAACCGAGCCTCCCTTGAAATCGATACCGAGGTTAAATCCCTGAACAAACATGGAAATAATCCCGGGAATAATAATACATAATGAAAATATATAGAACCATTTCCTTTTTTCTATGAACTGCATTGTCTACCCTCCTTATACTCCGTATAGTTTGTTGCCCCTGGCAAAATCAGCACACAGTACCATAACATATCTTGTAAAGCCAAGAGCCACCACCATGCTCATTATAATACCTATAGAGAGGGTGACCGCAAAGCCCTTGATTGTCCCACTGCCAAAATATATCAGAACCAGGGCAGCAATCAGGGTGGTCAATTGAGAATCGAATATCGTCCAGAAGGCTCGGGCAAAGCCTGACTGAATGGAAGCCTTCAATGTTTTACCTAAACGTAATTCCTCTTTGATATGTTCATAAATAATTATATTGGCATCTACAGCCATACCGATTGACAGTACAAAACCCGCTATGCCCGGTAGGGTTAAGGTCGATCCCAGCAAAACCATGGTACCGAGAACCAGAACCGTATATAAAACCATAGAGACAGCTGCTACTACACCGGGTACCAGGTAATAACCCATCATGAAAATCAGGATAGCGATTAATCCGACAATAGCAGCTTTAACACTCATATCCAGTGAATCCGCTCCCAGTGACGGACCCACGGTACGTTTTTCCATTATACTGAATGATACGGGAAGAGCGCCGGAACGCAGCAAAACCGCCAGGTTTTGGGCTTCTTCAGCAGTAAAATTACCGGTAATTTGGGCTCTGCCACTGGGAATCGGTTCGTCCACAGTGGGTGCACTAATTACCTGATTATCTATGACTATGGCGATCCGTTTACCTACGTTCTTGGCGGTAGCATCGGCAAACAATTTTGCACCAATATCATTAAATTCCAGATCAACACTGGCACCTTTACCGTTGGTACCCGGTGATGCCTGGGCATCCTTAAGATCCTTGCCGGTAACCAGTACATTTCCCTCTTCATCAAGGAATTCCAGTTGGGCGGTATTCTTTATTATATTGATGGCCTGTTCGGGATCATCTACTCCCGCTATCTCAACGACAATACGGTCATTACCTTGCGGGTATATACTGGGCTCTTTGACCCCCAGATTATCAACCCGGTTTCTCAAGACCCCAATAGATTTTTGAATCGTATCAGATGTTATCTGCTCACCTTCTTTTTCCTGCGCCTGCAGAACTACATGCAGACCTCCCCGCAGATCAAGCCCTAAATTGAGGTTGTTTAAGATAGGGCGGTAGGTAAAATAAGCTAAAGCTATAACAGCTACAACAATGGCCGCTACTATGGCCATACTGGTATTCTTGCGCACCAGTCGTCCTCCTTCCAACTACTCTACTTTTCCTGCCTTATAAAAGCTGGGTATTATTTATGATCAATGCAAACCTGCAATTTAAAAAGTTTGCTGCCCGGGTGCACAACAGCATTCGGCTCAGAAATATTTCGAAATATTCCATTACCGGGCATATTTCAGTATCAATGGTAAGGTCCATGGTGATGGTTCGCTCTTGTCCGTCAACCTTGAGCAACGATTGCTGAACAGCATAATTCACCCGGTCATGGATATCATAGGTAGCCAGATCGGTATTTCGTACCCGGTTGCGATGCACATGGGATTTATCGGCCAGAATCAATGCGGCTGAAACAGCATTGATAGGATGACCGCTGCCCTCATCATGATTTCCTATGGCTGAAATCACAATTGATATTTCCTCCGGCTCCATCCCCATTCTGCGCAGGATTGAAAACGCCATCATGGCTCCGCTTTGGCTGTGTCCAACCCGGTTGATCACATTACCAAGATCGTGCATGTATCCCGCTATGCCTGCCAATTCAGCGAATCGCAGGTCATATCCCAGGTCCAGCAATATTTTGCGGCTCAAGCCGGCTACCAAACCTGTATGTACCAAACCATGATCGGTATACCCGATGGCCTCCAGATGCTCGTTGCCTTTGATGATATAAGCTCTGATTACACGGTTTTCCTTCACAGAGTCGAGGGTAAACATTATTTTCCCTCAGCTTTATAGGCAATTGCTTTCTTCAGGAACTCCATTTCAACATTGTCGCTAATCTTGAGTATTACTGTTTCATCCTTTACTTTAGCTATTTCTGCTTTTAATCCCCCAATTGTCACCACTTTATCACCGTGTTTGAGGTTATCCATAACCTCTTTGTGTTTTTTCTCCTGTTTCTTGCGCGGCATTACGGCCAAAAAATAGAACAGAAGCAAAAAGACACCGAAGTATATTGCCGTTGTCAACCAGGTTGTTTGTGTTCCCATACTCTACCTCCTTTACGTACAACCTAATATATTTTCGCCAATGTTTGGCAAAATCCTCTTGTTAAATCTTGTAATCTTTATAGAAATCCGCACAGAATGAACCAAACTGGTCTCCTGCTATAGCGGTTTGAATTCCTCTCATAAGTTTAATCAAGAAGTAAACATTATGAAAGCTCAGGAGTCGATGAGCCAGCATTTCCTCAGCCTTGATCAAGTGGCGTATATAAGCCCGGGTGTAATTTTGGCAGACATAACAGTCACAGTCACGATCAATCGGGCTAAAATCCCGAGCCCACTCTGCATTGCGCACCACAAGTTTCCCCCTGCGGGTAAAAGCAGTGCCATGACGGGCGAGCCGGGTCGGTAAAACACAATCGAACATATCCATACCCCGCCGCACACCTTCAATCAAGTCCTCGGGAGCCCCTACTCCCATCAAATAGCGCGGCTTGTCCTTGGGTAAAAGAGGCTCAAGAAGGTCCAGGGTAGTATACATTAATGGTTTGGATTCCCCCACGCTCAATCCACCAACTGCATATCCAGGAAAATCAAGAGCAGTGATCTCCCGGGCGCTGCGTTCCCTGAGGTCGGGAAAGACACCGCCCTGGATGATACCGAATAGAGCTTGCACCGGATGCGAATGGCTGAGCTTACACCGCTCTGCCCAAATGGTCGTACGCCGGACCGCTCTCTCCGCCTCCTCATAGCTGCAAGGATACGGAGAACATTCATCAAAGCACATAGCTATATCAGCGCCCAGCTTTCTCTGAATCTCCATGACCGCGGCCGGGGTCAGATAACGCGATGAGCCATCAATATGAGAGCTGAAATAGACCCCGTCATCGTCTATTTTGCGCAATCCCTGCAGACTGAATACTTGAAACCCCCCGCTATCTGTTAATAATCCTTTTCTCCAGTTCATAAAGCTGTGCAAACCACCGGCATCAGCAATAAGATCCTCACCTGGTCTGAGATGCAGATGGTAGGTATTGGACAAAATAATCCCGGCACCCATTCCATAGAGATCTTCGGGAGTCAGGGTTTTAACCGTAGCCTGGGTTCCCACCGGCATAAATATTGGGGTGGCGAACTCCCCATGAGGTGTACTGATTTGCCCCAAGCGGGCCGGACTTGAATTATCATACTTATTTACTTGAAATTGCAGAAATATTCCCCCTAGTTTACCTGTGCAGCTAACTTTCCAGAATAGCTACACTATGAGCATGGCGTCGCCATAACTAAAAAACCTATATTCTTCATTGACTGCATGACGGTAAGCCGCCATGGTATTATCGAAACCTGCTAAAGCTGCTACTAACATTAATAGGGATGACCCAGGCAAATGGAAGTTGGTGATAAGCCTATCAACGGCTCTAAGCTTATAGCCGGGATAGATAAACTTATTGGTATCACTTTCTTGACTTACGAATCCTAATTCATCATTATATACAGATTCCAGGGCTCGCACCACTGTTGTTCCAACCGCGATGATCCTGCCGCCCTGTCTGCGGGTATCATTCAAAATGGCTGCCGTATCCACGTTTACCTGGAAATGCTCATAGTGCATTTGATGTTCTCTTATATCCTCCCGGCTGACTGGACGGAAGGTTCCCAGTCCCACATGAAGTACTATGGTAGTAACGTTAACTCCTTTTGCCCTGATTTTTGACAATAACTGGTCGGTAAAATGGAGGCCGGCTGTAGGTGCAGCCGCTGAACCAGATTCCTTAGCATAAACCGTCTGGTAGCGCATTTTATCTTCAGGTTCGCTGGCTCTGTCTATATAGGGAGGTAACGGTACTATCCCTGATAAGTCTAAAAATTCCTGAACTTTAGGGCAATTATGGAACTTTATCAGACGGCATCCGTCTCCATCACAAATTTCCTGTACTTCAGCCCAGACTGAAGTGCCGGGAAATCTTACTATTGTACCAATTTTCATCCGGCGAGCCGGTTTAACCAGGGCCTCCCAGTTTTCCCCCATCGGCTTGAGCAAAAGCAATTCGATTTTGGCTCCGGTGTCTTTGGTACCCAATAGACGAGCCGGAATTACCCTGGTTTCATTTAAAACCAAAGTATCACCGGCATTAAAGTAATCTGTTATTTCATGAAAGAGCCGATCCTGCAAGCGCCCGTCTTTCTTATCCAGAACCAGAAGTCTGGAACTATCTCGCGGCTCTACCGGATACTGGGCAATCAATCTTGGAGGCAGGTCGTAGTTATATGATTCTAAACTGAATACATCTCCATTCTTGGGGTGAGGCATTTATAATAGGATCTCCTTTTTGCCATAAAATCCAGAATAATTTTTCTGCGCACGCGTAATGAATACCCGGGAAATTCATTTCAATAACCGGCGTACATCAGAGGGTGCGTAGCGTTCTACCTCGCTATACAGACAACCACAATACTGCTGCCTATACAGCCCCAATGATCTCGATATCTCACCGGTTTGTTTAAATCCTGTCCTAAAATCACGATACAGGAATGGCACCCCATACTGCGTACCTATAGCTTGGCCGATTTCTCTAATATAATCGTGTTTCTGATGTTTGCTTACCAACAAGGTAGTGGAGAAATAGTCAAAGCGGCCTTTCCGGGCTATATGAGCGGCCTGCTCCAGCCTCATCTGGTAACAAATCATGCAGCGGTGACTTTCCCGGTAGGCAATCTTCTGAAAATAAGCGCGGGGGTTATACTTTTCATCATAGATGACCTTTATATCAGCCTCGCTCGCGTATTGTTCAACAGCCTTTTTACGCTGCAGCCATTCGTTATAAGGATGAATATTGGGATTAAAAAAATAACCGATCAGCTCAAATCCTTCTTCCTGTAATGAAGGGACAGGGTACGTGGCACAAGGCCCACAGCAAATATGTAATAAAACCCGGGGCATCCAATATCACATCCTAAATCGGTCTGGCCAACATATCAGCCTGTTTAACATTTATCGTTTATCTGGGTTATCTCTCTTACTCATTAAAAAGGGAAACTTCGTCAGTGTTGCTTTTAACAGGATAGCCCATCACTCTGTAGGCTTCTGCCGTTGCTACCCGTCCCCTCGGCGTTTTATTAATGAGACCCAGTTTCAAAAGGTAGGGTTCATAAACGTCGGTTAAGGTATCTGTCTCCTCAGATACACTGGCAGCCAATGTCTCCAATCCTACCGGGCCACCACTGAACTTAACTATTATAGCTTCCAGAATCATTCTGTCAACCATATCCAATCCATGATCGTCTATTTCCAACATCTCCAAGGCACCAATGGCATTTTTCCTGTCGATGTGGCCGCTGCCTCTTACCAAAGCAAAGTCCCCAACTCTTCTTAACAAACGGTTAGCGACCCGGGGGGTTCCCCGGGAACAGCGGGCGATTTCGTTTGCACCTTGCTCGTCAATTCTAATCCCTAAGATGGCAGCTGCACGAGTGACTATGGCAGCCAGTTCATTTTCGAGGTAAAAATCAAGCCTGAATGTAATCCCAAATCTATCCCGCAGCGGAGAACTTAATAAACCCGGCCTGGTTGTAGCTCCAATAAGGGTGAAGGGGGGCAAATCGATCTGCAGGGTACGGGCAGCCGGCCCCTTACCTATCACAATATCTATACTAAAATCCTCCATAGCCGGGTACATAATCTCTTCAATACTACGGTTCATGCGATGAATCTCATCAATAAAAAGAACATCTCCCGGTTCCAAATTAGTTAATATTGCAGCCAAATCGCCGGGTCTTTCTATAGCGGGGCCGGAAGTTCTCCTGATCGATCCGCCCATCTCCTGAGATATAATGGTAGCCAGGGTCGTTTTGCCCAGCCCTGGAGGGCCGCTCAATAGCACATGATCAAGGCTCTGACTTCTGGCCCGGGCTGCGGCAATAAACACTGCCAGGTTACCTTTCACTTTGTCTTGCCCTATATAATCAGCCAAGCGTACCGGTCTTAAAGCACTGTCTATACTATCTTCTTCACCTATAGCCTGGGCTGATACCAGACGTTCCTCCTGCAAACCAATCTCTCCCTATTTTTTCATCTGCAATGCTTTATGACGCAACACCCGTTTGATATTATCCTCTACTCCAGTACCTAGCTCGCCCTGCGATTTCATATTCATTATCAATGGGAAAACCTCGCTGCGTCGGTATCCCAATGTTTCCAATGCTTCCATCAATTCTTCCAACATAGAGCCGTCTTCGGCGGCTGCTATTACGATATCCTGACCTTTGCCCACCTTGTCTTTGAGCTCGAACACAAGTCTCTGAGCTGTCTTTTTACCTATTCCCGGTACCGACAATAACCTTTTTTCATCCCCACTTATAACTGTATGGTAAAATTCATCAGGCTTTAAAACCGAAAGTATATTTAAGGCGGTACGGGCACCCAGTCCGGAAACTGTAAGCAAGGTCTTGAATAGGTCCAATTCCTCCATGTTTAGGAAACCAAACAATTTCAGGTCGTTTTCCAAAACCTGAAGGTAGGTAAAAATAGTTAAAGTAGATCCGGTCCCCGGTAATACCGAAAAAGTACGGCCGTGGACTCCCACCTCATAACCAATTCCATTAACATCGATAACGATAGATTCACTTCTAATATGAGCAAGATTCCCGCGTAAATATGCGATCAGCCTAATCGCCCCTTCTTGAGTAGTTTTCCCATGCGATGGGAATGAAGATGACACAAAGCAATAGCCAGCGCATCGGCGGCATCGTCTGGCTTGGGGATTTCATTAAGACCCAAAATCTTTTGGACCATAATTTGCACCTGTTTCTTGTCGGCATTACCGAAACCGGTAACTGCTTGTTTTACTTGTAAAGGTGTATATTCTGCCACGTTTATCTCCCGCATTGCCGTAGCCATAATAATAACCCCTCTACTCTGGGCTACAGTTATAACAGTTTTGGCATTCTTATGATGGAATATCTGCTCAACCGCCACCGCATCAGGTTTATATTTATTTAACAGCTGTTCATAATCCCGGTTGATTTTAGCCAGACGTTGGGGCATCTCCATAGTTGGAGAAGTCTTAATCACCCCAAAGTGGATAAGACGTTCCCTTCCGCTTCCACCTTCTACCAGACCAAATCCAGTGGTGGCAGTTCCCGGATCAATTCCTAATACCAACATAAGCGGCAATACCTCAAGCAGGTGTAAATTTATTAATATAATACTTCAAATAACCCTACGCGGCTATGTATAAAACAAAAAGGATAAGGTTCGGCGGAACCTTATCCCTTATATTAAACCCGGCTCTTACCGGGGGCCAGGTTAAAAATATTCGTCCAGGTTTTCCAGAGCATCATTGACGGCTGCTTCATTTTCAAATTCGTAGTCCCCATTGAGGATGGACTCCTTAATATTGGCTGGTAACCCGGAAAAATGTATGGCCGTGACCTTCATCAAAACATCATGTTGCCCATCAGGACCATTATATATAGCAACCATACCCTGGTATTCCTTAAGTCGGCATTTGGCCTTATCCTCAGGTGCCCAGTCATCGACTGATTGTCTAATCACTAAACTGTCATTAATAAAATCGATGGAGTATCCATTGGTATTCGTATACTTTCGTCGTATCTCCTCCAAACTCAACCCCATTATATCTGCACGGCCTTGGAACTCAGATATTATAAGTTTCTGGGAACGCAAATACTCGGTTTCAAGAACCACCGGAGTATCTATATCAACTATTATTTCCGCCATTCCGGTATTTACTGCCGGTTTCTGTTGTTCGGGATGGAATATTTGAAAGGATTCACTCCGAAAATAATACCCCATGACCAATCCGGCCACTATGCTGAAACCTAAAAATGCATATACAACTTTCTTATTCACCTCAATCACCTCTGTTGCCTATTTTCTCCGCTTTTTCACCCATTTATACCTAAATGAGAGACAATATAGGTGACTTTTGGCATCCCTGGTTCAATTAAGAAAGGAAACCGATAAATTATGACTGCGATATTTCCGCACCGCAAAATATTGCGATAGACCATGCATAGCTTCCGATGTTAGTATGGTATTAAAAATAGAAAGAGAGGATTTAGCTTAATGCGTCAAGTAAGCAACCATGTAAGACTTCTGGGTAACGGCTTTTTCAATTTTTACCTGGTCGGCAACAAAACCGCCGCACTGGTTGAATGCGGCACAACCGCTGCTGCACAAATTTTCCGGGAAGAATGGGCAGACTTAGCTGAAAAACCAGCAGTCAAATATATTATTGCGCTTCACTCTCACTTTGACCACATATGCGGGATCCCACTTTTACTTGATATGTTCCCCGATGCTAAGGTTGTTGCGAGTTCTGCCGCCCAGAAGACGATGGCTAGAGAGGAAATCATGGCGGACCATTTTCGCAATGACGCACTTGTCTCCCAAACCTATCTTGACAATGGCTTTATTGATCAAATCCCCGATGTTGGTCAATTAGCCTGTGCTTTGAAAGTTGATATGGTAGTTGGGGAAGGTGACACATTGAATATCGAACCTGGTCTGAGCATAAAAATCCTGGATGCTCCGGGCCATAGTGTGTGTTCAATAGCTGCTTATATACCTGAGGACCAAGTCATGTTAGTTTCGGATGCGGTCGGATTTGTTGCCACCAGCGGGATTATGCCCCCGATATTCTTTCAGGGATATGACCTATATGTAGACACCATACAGAAGCTTAAGCAGTACCCTACTCAAGTTCTGGGCGGTGCCCATGGAGGGTTGGCCGTAGGGGATAAAGTAGCTCAGCTCTATGAACAATCACTGGCTTCTGCCGAAGATGTATGCACTTGGATTATGGAACAATTGCAAGCGGGCATGAGTGAAGACGATTTGACTTCCATGCTTTACGATACGTATATGAAGGACGGTTTGAGTTATTATCCAAAGGAAATGATGATGGCAGTTATGAACCTGATTATCAAAAGATCAAAGGCCAGGAATAAATAGTATAATAATCTGGTTGCTCCTTTTTCGGTAGATGTGGTTGGGTATTGCTGGTTGGATTCTATCTTGGTAATCAATCTTATATTCGTTTATATAGTCCCACCCAGCTGTTCACGGTACATCTCTATTTTGTCGTAATTGTTATAATATGCATAATAACCACCTATAAAATGCTGCACATCGTCGATACGGATTCTAAACCCATCATCGCGTATGTAAAAGGTGTTAACAATGCGATCCGGTTTTTTTAGGTACATGGCATATTCCGGATACATATATCCATTAAGTTGATGCCTAACGCGCTTATTGATTGTATCCAGGAAATACTTCTCATTGAATTGCTTCATGTATTCAACGCTGATGTTATTCTGCTTAATCCTGTCGTAAGTTGAAAAAGTAGCCATTAACAATTCTAAATAGGTTGGCGTTGATCTCATTTTGGTGGATATGGTGTCCAAGTTTTCGTTGGCATTTTGAAGGGCGAACGCGTAATATCGTTCTTCAGGTGCATATTTGGTTATCTCATTCATTGAATATGCAACCCAATGATCCCTATATTGGGCATAGTTATTGGCTATAAAATAATCGATCGCTTTCTTGGCTCCATTGAGGTATTTCTCGTCCCTTGTTAAGCCATATAGTTTAATAAGTGCAAAGGTGGCTTCACCGTCATAGTATACAGTCCGGTTTTCATCTTTCAAAGAATAATCCTCGGCGTTGAGTACATGATAAAATTGCCCGGATTGAGCATCCTGTAAAGATAAAATACCATTCCCAAGCCTGGTTGCTAACTCCTTATATTTATCATTACCTAACTGTTCCATATAATCAATCAACATAACCACCGCTATGCCATTCCCTCCAAGCTTAACCTCGTCGGATTTTCTCTCAACTACGAAGGCGATATCATCTTTGGGATATTCCATATAGTCACTAACCAAAAGGTTGGTTGTGCTTTCTATCTTGGGAATCAAAGTCTCGTCCCGCGTCGTCTTGTAATGTGCAATCAAGCTCCATATCGTGCCTGTGTGGCGAAGTATGTTGTAGTTGTCAATTTTATTATCATAGGTTGGATAATATCCATAAATAAACCTCCCATCATCCTGAACCCAATTAGCCAGGAACTGCGAGGATGTGGATATTAATCCCATGACTAGGTTTTTATCAACTACCTCCTGTATTCTCCGACCATAATCCTGCTCCGCAGCGGATAGTTCCCAAACTAGGTTATTTTCGTCACAAAGGAATCCCAGGCAAGAAAACAGTATCAATTGTTCTGGAATAGCTGATAAGGTCTCACGGTTTTGGCCTGATAAATATTTGTTCATATTATTGAGATCTAAAGTATTGTTATCATAATCAATAATCTTATTTGAGTTTATCTCAGCTTCTAAAAATGCGGTACTAAACGAGTTATCAAGTGCAATCCCTTTTCTAAAATAGTTATCGTACAAATTCTTGGTTTTCTTACTTAGATCCGAAGTTTTAATCGCCTCAGATTCTACAACAATATCCACCTTGACCCACACCGGGTCGTAGTTCTCGGATTGGACAAACCTACGAGTTTCTTTCGCTGCACTTTGCCAAGCCTCTTTTATCGTTATACCCTTACCATTTATGACCGTTGCCCTATTATGGGTATCACATATAGAAAAGAATATTATGTACTGAGATTCACAAAGGCTCGCTGTTAGGTCACCCAGTGCAGGTTTTTTTGAGAACTCTTCCTCCAATAGGGCTGCTTTCTGGTTAAATTTCTTTTCCGCATCCGAACCTAATATTATATTGATACCAAAGCCAGACAGGGCAAAAATAACAGCAGCCAGCGCATATATGTATATCCTAACGCGTGGCTGCATTTCACGAATTAAATTATGGGGCTGTTTTTTGATGCTCATCCCGATTCTCCCCATTTAACTGAACATAGTCTGACTAATATATTATTTCTACATAATAGAATACGATCACAGGCACAATTGATTGAGCATTATTAATAATTACATCAATTTCTCCAATATCTCATCGGGGATATTGAAATTGGCATACACATTCTGGACATCGTCATGATCTTCCAGGACATCGATGAGTTTTAATATCTTGGCAGCTAATGCTTCATCACTAATGTCTACAGTATTGTTGGGGGACAGAACAATATCAGCTTCATCGAATTGAACGTCTTTTTCCAAGGCCTCTTTAACAGCCATAAAATTATCGGGGGATGTTATGACTTCAATAACCTCGCCATCCTCCTTAACATCTTCGGCACCAGCTTCGAGAGCCTGCATCATAAATTCGTCAATATCCATTTTTAAGTTTTCACTTTTGAGTGATAACATTCCCACCCGTTCAAACATATATGATACACAGCCACTCTCACCCAGGTTGCCATTATGTTTAGAAAAAAGGTGACGGATATCGGATGCAGTACGATTGCGATTATCTGTAGCAATCGCCAGCATGACGGCCACTCCTCCGGGAGCATACCCTTCATAGGTTAGTTCTTCTATGGCATCAGTTTCAATTTCTCCTGTCCCTCTCTTTACAGCCCGCTGGATATTTTCGTTGGGCATGTTGACAGCCTTGGCGTTCTGAATAGCTAGTTTGAGTTTCGAATTACTATCGGGATCCCCTCCCCCGGCTCGGGCGGCAATTATAATCTCCTTGGCCAGTCTGGTGTATTCCTTGCCTTTCTTTTCGTCGGTCTTGGCTTTTTTGTGTTTGATGGTTGACCATTTATTATGTCCCGACACTAACCTTACCCCCTATTTTTGTTTGAACCTGTAATTGCTTAAATAAATCTATTCCACACCCATGTGCTAAATCCTGCGCGAATAGCTTCTAAAGGTACGGTTCCTGAAACTCAACTGATAGGAACTATCTCAATATTACCCCAAGCTCCCAGGTTATCATCCTTGATTGCTAATATACCGCGTACACCCTCTATTTTTTTTACGTATTCAATCGCTCTCATAAAGTCGTCCTTGTTCTGGATCCGGTTGGCTGCTCCAGTAGCTACGGCATCAGCCAAAGCAGTGTTTTCAGCTTTAATCACCACTGCATCGGCTTTGCCGAAACTAAGGCTGGGTCCTACTGTACCGGACGAAGTGCAAATACCAAGGGGAGTTTCATCGGGATAAATCCTAATGGCAATCTTCTGGCTAAAATGGGATTGCCCTGCAAAGATCGAAACCAAGCGAGTCTGCGAACTGTCTATAAAAAGATCTCCCCCGTTTTCAACAATTACCTGGCTGACCAATGTTTTAAGCTTTCGCCCCACCGCTTCAGCAAATGCCCCGGCAACGGCTGCCATAGGTCCTACTCCAGCCTGCCAGGCCGCCTGGGACATGGCCACAGCCAAGTTGGGAGCTCCCGGCAGCAAATTGAGGGGGGCCAAGGAACTCTGGAATTCGGGGTGGATATTAATGTAGGACTCCAGGCTGCCTCGCAGCCTTCTTATTTCCTGCTCACAAATTCCCACAAGTCCCTGGTCATAACTTTGCTTGTCAACCCCAATTGACAGGTCAGTTTCTTTCAAACCTACCTGAAAGTATATTAAATCAGAAGCGGTATGCTTTGACCTGTAATGGCGAGATGCATTGTCTGAGTTGCCGTCATTATACATGAAGCTATACAGCCTCTTTTATCTCAAAATGCAATTTAATTGCCCTGGTGGGGCAGCAATCAAGGCACATGCCGCAAACCACACATTTGGAATTATCAAAGGATACTTCCATGGTATCGCGTTCAATTTTGAGCGCTTCGGTGGGGCAGAAGGAAGCACAGGCACCACACTGTATGCAGACATCAGGCTGCCATACCACAGTCTCACTTAACGGCTCAACGGCCACCCCCAGACTCTTTAAGAAAGCCACGCCCTGTTCATAGCTTTGCTTATCGCCCTCCAACTCGAGTACCAGAAACCCTTCCTTTTGAGGATTAATGTCTGCTTTTAAGATATTAATTATTAGGTCATAATTCTTAACCAACCTATAAATTATCGGCTGCTCTGACTGGGCAGCGGAAAAATAACATACCAACTTGTTTTTCATGCTATTACCTCCTCTTCTGGACTTCCGTATCGCTGTTACCGGCTTGCTTCTGGGGGATCGACTTGAATATTATATCAGCATCAGCAGATGGCAGACTGGCAACTGGTTGGGTAAGCTCGAATTTACCTTGCTGGATCCAACCTTTTAAGGTCTGAGCGATCTGCCGAGCCCGCGGATAACTAGATTGCGGTGTAGTCACTACTTCTTTTCCATCAAAGACTATTTTCCCGCTCTTGAGTTCTTTGTAGCTAACCCGGCCCAGGTCCATAGGCTTACAATAGGGGTAGCCTTCGTTGTAGTCTACGATCGGGCAGAATAAATCTTCATCCTTGACCGCAGTAAAGCGGAGCATCTCTTCATCTAGAATCGGAATGGGAATACCGACCCCAACAGCCATAGTAGCGCCATAGCCGATGAAACTTAAACCTACCAGCCAATTAGGATCCATCTGCTTCAGGTCGCCAATTAAAGTCAAGGTACCGGCTCCAGATAGGGGAACTCCATTCGTACCCCTTTCAACATTGGGATGATGCTGGGTCCCGTTCCAAGCCACATAACCTACCCCACCACCAAGGAAAATACGTGTACCTATTCCAATAGTCCGATAATAAGGATCATTTAACAGCGGACTTAACTGGCCGGCACTGGAATAACTTGCATTGCCAACCCGGGGTTTAAGAATGCCCATGTAAGTGTATATTACTCTCTCCCCTAAATTTATAGCGCAATTATAATTTTGGTAAGCATTACGGGGGTTAAACAAAAAGGCGTCATTGACATCGGCTAAGGTAATAGTCGCCTCAACTTTTCTATTTGGATAGCAATCGGTTCCATAACCTATGGCCTCTAATTTGATTTCCCGACCTGCTACCAGATCATGAATAACATGGCCCCCACCATAAGTGAACCGACCGGGGAATACTTTATTCTCGGGATCATTTTCGGGGAGCTGGCCAGCTCCTATATAAGCATCTACCGCGGCAATTCCAGTATAGGCCTCAACCCCGTTGAGCCAAACCTTTTTCATTTTAATGCGGGGATTGGAGTGTCCAAAATTTATAAAAGCGCCTGACGAGCACATGGGGCCAAAAGTTCCAGTGGTAACAACATCGATTTCCTTGGCAGCCTGGGCATACCCCTTTTCGGCCACTACCTCGATGACTTCTTCAGCGGTCACTACCACTGCTTCCCCTCGTCTTATCTTCTCATTAATTTCTTCATAGGTTTTTTTAATCGCCATTTCCTTCCCTCCCTATTTACTCTTGAATAGTCGCATTAATTTCTGAGCAGTCTTTACCGCAGCCCGGGCATCAGCCGAATATGCATCAGCACCGATTTTATCTGCGTATTCTTGATTCAAAACAGCTCCGCCCACCATTACCCGGGACCGAAGTCCCATATTTTTCACTCCTTCTATCACTTCCTGCATGCGAGGCATGGTTGTTGTCATCAAGGCACTTAGGCCAATTATATCGGCCTTTTCTTGCTCAGCTACATTTAATATAGTTGCCGCTGGTACATCTTTCCCCAAGTCTATGATCCTGAAGCCATAATTCTCCAACATGATGTTTACTATGTTTTTGCCGATATCGTGAATATCCCCTTCAACCGTTGCCATGACTATCACGCCACTGTTTTTGGCTGATTTATCTTTACCCAGATAAGGTTTTAGAACTTCAAAGGCTTTCTTCATGGTCTCTGCAGCCATCATTAATTGAGGGAGAAAATATAATTTTTGTTCGTATAAATCCCCAGCTTTCTCAATTCCCGGTATCAGGAATCGATTAACAATATCTAATGCCGAGATACGTTCTTGCAAAGCCTCATTAACCAGAGTGACGATCCCATCACGGTTGCCCTCCAAAACCGCTGTCTGGATACTCAGTTCAAGACTGTTTAAGTCAGACTTTTCCTCCGCTATGGACCCTTTCACAATTGCTGGCGATATACTCCCGGCAGATTTTTCCTTGATTTGGTCAGGAATATTGCAGCGTTCACAAATTGGATCTCTCAAACTACCAGATAATAGAGTCTTCTGCTGATAATCTTTATATTTGCGAATATATTCGGCGCAATTTAAATCGCGGTTCATAAGCACCGCTGCGGCTCTGGTCACGTCCATCATCCGGTCATCAAAGGGATTGAGAATAGGTAAGTCTAATCCGGATTGCCATGCCATAGCCAAGAAGGTCGAATTTAATATATCCCGGGCTGGAAGTCCATGCGAGACATTGCTTATACCAAGAACAGTTGCTAAACCTAATTCTTGCTTGACCTTCCGCAATGTGGTTAGTGTCTCCATTACTTGGCCCTGTTCAGCACTGGCGGTTTTAACCAGGCAATCAATAAATATATCCTCATCACGCAAACCATATTCTTTGGCCCGCCGATATATCTTTTGAGCTACCTGAAAACGACCGTCAGCTAAATCTGGAATCCCACTTTCATCCAGGCACAATCCCAAAACAGCTGCTCCGTATTTTTTCGCTAGGGGCAAAACCGCATCTAAAGCCTTGTCTTCACCGGTAGTGGAGTTTATCAGGGGACGACCCACAAAATTTTTCAACGCTTCTTCTACTGCCTGTGGATTGGTTGAATCGATTGATATCGGTATATCAACCGCAGCTTGTATGGAGATGACCGCCTTCTTCATAGCTTGGGGCTCGTCGATACCTGGGACACCCATATTTACATCCAGCATTGGAGCAACCCCGGCCTGATTCTTAGCTTCTTCCACCACGGCCAGCATTTTGCCTTCTTTGATATCCTGGGCTAGTTTCTTGCGAGCAGTCGGATTAATCCTCTCCCCAATTATAGCCATTGGATATTGAGCACCGATCATTACATTCTGGCTTCTGGAAGCAAAGCCAAAATGCCGGGGAGTGGTTTTTGGAGACGCTGGCATACCTTTTAATACCTGAGCTATGGCCTGAATGTGTTGGGGTGTAGTACCGCAGCAACCGCCTATGATGTTAGCCCCGGCATCTTTTAATCGTAAAGCGTGTTCGGCCATCTCTTCAGGAAGCGCCGGGAAAACAGTCTGGTTGTCTATCAATCTGGGCAATCCGGCGTTGGGTTCGACCGAGATGAAACGACCTGAATATTTAGCCATGGTTTGGATGATGGGTAAAAGTTCCATCGCTCCACCCGAACAATTAGCACCGATTGCCAGGGGTTGAAGGGCATCCAGAATAATAACTGCCGTCAAGGCGTCAGTGCCGGTCATTGTCCTGGCACCCGGCTCAAATGTTAAATGAGCCAATACTGGTAAACGGCTAACCTGTTTGGCCGCAATAAGAGCAGCTCTCATTTCTCCAATATCACTCATAGTTTCAATGGAAATAAGATCGGCGCCTGCTTTCTCCAGAGCAACCGTCTGTTCTGCAAAAACATTATACAAATCGTCAAAGTCCACATTACCCATGGGTCGAAGTAGTCGTCCGGTTGGCCCAATGCATCCTGCAACCAGTACCCGCCCTTTACTGGCAGCCCGGGCTATTTTAACTGCGTCAGCGTTTATTTCCGTTACCCTATTTTCTAAGCCGTATTCGGACAGCTTCAAGCGATTGGCACCAAAGGTATTAGTTTCGATTATATCGGCTCCAGCCTCTACGTATTGCTGGTGTATCTCTTGAAGTACTTCGGGGTTCTCAATCCCAAACAATTCCGGGCATTGTCCCGGAGTAAGGCCTTTTTGCTGAAGCATGGTACCCATCGCCCCATCCAGTACCAATACTTTTTCCCTTAAGGTCGCTTCTAAGTCTCGAGCCATATTAAATCACTCCCCGTTGTTGAATAATATATGAAAAGCCCTCTTTCCATTTAAAAGAGGGCTTTATAATCACTTCCCTCTTATCTTTCAGGATCAATCCTGCAGGATTTGGCACCGTACCTGAAGTCGGTTGCCGGGTTTCATCGGGCCCGTCCCTCCACCTCTCTGGATAAGAGTCTATTCGTTTACACTTAGTCGAAAATACTTTTGTATCGTATCACTCTTTTCGACCGATGTCATCCTGTTTCTTGAAACTCCGTCTAAGTCCGAGGGGTAGCAGAATCAGGCTGGGGATTGGACTGCTGCTGACTTTCATCCTTTACAACTGCATCAAATTTATCAGCCATTTCCTCAACGCTGCTTGCAGACTTATTAACTTCGCTGCCCCCAGGCTCCTTGTCTTTGACGGTCTCTTCAATACTGTTGATAGCATCCTGAAAATCCTTTTTGTAGCCGGCAGTCGCTTTCTTAAATTCATTCATCCCTTTGCCAATTGCTTTCGCTACCTCAGGTAATTTACCGGGACCGACAACTATTAAAGCAACAACTAAAATAAGCCCTACTTCCCAGGGTCCTAGATTAAACATATTAACCTCCTCATAAACCCGCACCATCAAGTACTTACAGAGTACTTACAGCTATGATTGTACATTCATTGTCTATTAAATAGCAATGTATTTACATTACTTTTCTGCCATTTCAAACATCACCTAAATGATAATAAATTATACGGAAGGAATTTTACATATTTTGGTGAATATTGTATTATCCAACAACACGAGGGACAACAGATATGTTAGCTATTATTAATACATTAGTCCTTGCAGGTATTGAAGCCAAAGCCGTCAAGGTAGAGGTTGACATCCAGAACGGCTTACCCGCTTTTGAAGTAGTAGGCTTGGCTTCAGCCTCCATCAAAGAATCCCGGGAGAGGGTCAGGTCAGCTATTAAGAACTCCGGATACGAATTCCCTAACCGCAAGATAATTGTCAACCTGGCACCTGCAGATTTCAAAAAGGAAGGCAGTCATTTTGATCTGGCCATAGCAGTTGGTATTTTAATCGCAACCGGGCAATTAAACGGATTTTTACCGGATAATTTCTTCATGGCCGGGGAACTTTCCCTTAATGGTGCAGTACGGCCTGTACCGGGTATCTTGCCTATGGCGCTGGAACTACAGGCTTCTTTTCCCCAATCCATTCTGCTGGTGCCTGAAGCAAACAGTATGGAGGCTGCGCTGGTCAAGGAGATTATTTCCTACCAAATATCTCACCTGACCGACATTTGTGGATTCATAAATGAGCAAAGCCCACTAACTCCCACATCTATAAATAATTGTGAAAAATCCGTCAACTACTCGGATATCCAGGATTTCGCTGACGTAAAAGGACAGGAAAACGCCAAACGGGCTCTCCAGATAGCAGCGGCAGGTCTGCACAACGTTTTGTTGATTGGCCCACCGGGGGGTGGCAAAACCATGCTGGCTTGTCGTATACCTGGCATTATGCCTGAGATGACTCGGCAGGAAATACTGGAAACAACCCGCATATATTCGGTGGCTGGTTTACTTAGCAGCAATACCCCTATGATTGCGGCAAGACCATTTAGAGCTCCCCACAAGAATGCCTCGACCGCCAGCATCGTGGGAGGGGGGCGAATACCCCGGCCAGGAGAGATTAGCCTGGCCCAAAACGGGGTTTTGTTTCTGGACGAACTACCGGAATTTAACCATGATTTATTAGAAGCTCTCAGGCAGCCTTTGGAGGATAGAAATGTCACCATAGCCAGGGCCCAGTCAACCTTGACCTACCCGGCGGATTTTGCCCTAATTGCCAGCATGAATCCCTGTCCCTGTGGCAATTTCGGATCAGATATGGAATGTCGCTGCACACCTCTTCAGGTTCATAAATATTTAAGCAGGGTGTCTGGACCATTGTTGGACAGGATGGATTTGCATATAGAAGTGCCTCGACTTGAATATGAACAACTGACAGATGCTCAGCCAGCCGAATCTTCCAGATCCATGCAAGCAAGGGTAACCCAGGCACGTGAGATCCAAAACCAGCGATTTGCAGCGTGCTCATTTTCATTTAATTCCCGGATGACTGCCAATGCAATAAAATTATTTTGCCGGTTGGACCGCGAATCAAGGAGTGTGCTTAAACATGCTTTCGATAAATTTAACCTAAGTGCCCGAGCTTATGACCGGATATTGAAAATCGCCCGGACTATAGCTGATCTTGAAGCTGCTAACGATATCCAAGTAGACCATGTGGCTGAAGCTATCCAGTATCGCAGTATGGATCGCAAGTACTGGAGAAGTTAGAGATGACTTCGATGCTGGTGATAAATCCTTGGAAATAATAATGCGGATTAAATGCCATCAGAAATGTGAGTTTAACGAGTTCCATCTTACGTATGCTAAGGTAATTGAGTCTCACGTCAGAAAATAACCGTGCCAACCCGCCCGGTTTTGAATTATATACTGAATTCCGAATGATAGAGACTAGGAAAAAATCGCATCCAATTTCTTTTCTTGAACCAGACGGACGCACGCTTCAACTACATTCTGGTCATAAATGCGGCCGGCATTCTTCTGAATTTCATCCAAGGCTCTATCTATACCCAAAGAAGCCCGGTAAGGCCGATGTGACGCCATCGCCTCGAATACATCGGCTACGGCAATAATGCGAGCTGGCAGTAGAATTTGCTCTCCCGCCAGACCCCTGGGGTAACCTGATCCATCCATTCTTTCGTGATGCTGCATAATTATTTCAGCAATAGGCGCATCAAATGGTATGCTTTTCAATATGTCATAACCAGCCGCAGGATGGGTCTTAATAAAAAGGTATTCAATATCTGAAAGGCGGCCAGGCTGGCTCAAAATATCCAACGGAACATAAAGCTTACCTATATCGTGTAAAGTGCCGGCAATTTTAATGTCTTCGATGGTTTTTTCGGAAAGTCCCATCTCCCGGGCAATTTCGCAGGCAATTGTGGCTACCCGGTGCTGGTGGCCTGAGGTATATTGATCGCGCTTCTCGGTGGTGACAGCCAAGGCATTAACCGTTCCGCTGAAGATCGCTT
The DNA here is from genome assembly GCA_964584415.1 of uncultured Syntrophomonas sp. Classification (GTDB taxonomy): domain Bacteria; phylum Bacillota; class Syntrophomonadia; order Syntrophomonadales; family Syntrophomonadaceae; genus PHAA01. The sequence goes on along the minus strand of CAZOZX010000011.1, from coordinate 12,186 downwards.
CCAGTCTCTCATGACTTTTTATCAAATCCTCCTCTGCTTCCTTACGTTCCGTGATATCGCGTACAGATTCAATTGCTCCTACTATTTCACCCTTAGTGTTGAACAAGGGGGCTGCCCTGCCCCACAGGATTCTTTGCTTGCCTTTGAGCTGACCCGTTTTGGTTTCCGTATACAGAACATTTCCTTCCCGGCGCACATAAACGTACTGATTGTCGAAATGCACCGTATCATCCACAATCATATCAATCAGGATAGGCCTGCGAATACCGTAAAAGGGAATGGCATATTCGTAATTATCTTTTCCAACCATATCCGAAGCCGGGAAACCTGTTATTTCAACCATTTCCCGATTCCAGTAAAGTACCCTGCCCCCGCGGTCTATAACCACGGTCGGATCAGGCAGCGATTCGATGATATCAGCCATCCGCCGTTGAGACTCCCTTAACTCCGCCTCAGCCTTTTTTCTTTCCGTAATGTCTTCTGCCAGTAATATCTCTCCGACAATTTTTCCTTCTTGATAGAAAGGCGAGGTTTTGCAGGTTATGAAGAATTCATTACCCTCACGCCCGCGTATAGGCATTTCCCAATTACGTTCTTTGCCTTCCTCTGCCTTGGATTTTATTCTGTCTCGAATTCTTTTCCGGTGGCGTTCGAGTGCAATATTGCTGATATTCATCAAGTGGAGGTTCTCGTCTGAATAACCCAACAGATCTTGGAATTTGCGGTTCATATATATAATTTGTCCCTTGGTATCGTAAACACAAAACATACCATTGATAGCTGAAAATACCTCGGCCAATGATTCTACTGTTATCTCTTGATCTGGGGCTTTAGAATCTATTGGGAAACTATCATTTATATCAGTCATAAAATCCCCCCTTCGATACATCATGATGCTATATGTGATACTAACTACCTATGCTATTAGTCTATAATATTACGAACCAGTTCCACCAGTAAACTCGAACCTATGCTCCTTAAAAATACGCAGGCAGGCATCCACCACCAATGGATCATAAAGCCGTCCAGCGTTATTTTGTATCTCCTCCAAGGCCTTATCAATACCCAGAGCCGGTCTGTACGGCCGGTGGGAAACCATGGCTTCGACCACATCGGCAACTGCTACAATTCGTGCCTGGAGCAGGATCTCCTCCCCCTTCAAACCCCTGGGATATCCGGAACCATCCACCCTTTCATGATGCTGCTGTACGACTTCAGCGATCGGGGCATCGAATGGAATGCTTTTTAAAATATCATAACCTGCCGTTGGGTGGGTCTTTATGAATAGGAATTCTATGTCGGTTAGCTCGCCCGTTTGGCTGAGAATGTCCAGGGGAACATATAATTTTCCGATATCATGAATGGTAGCAGCGATGTTTATATCTTCTATCATCTCAGCCGGTAATTTCATTTCTCTGCCAATTGCACAGGCCAGTTCGGCTACTCTCTGCTGGTGACCCGCCGTATATTGGTCGCGTTTTTCCGTCATCGATGCCAGAGCACTCACCGTACCGGCAAAAATTGCTTCTAATTTGGCATGACTCTGTACAAGATCATCTTCAAACTGCTTGATATCTGTTATGTCCCGTACCGATTCAATCGCCCCAACGATATCACCTTTGGTATTAAAAAGCGGTGCCGCCCTGCCCCACAATATCCTCTGTCTGCCTTTAAGCTGGCCGGTTTTGGTTTCTGTGTAAAGAACATTACCTTCCCGGCGTACATAGACATACTCTTTGGTGAACCGCAGACGTTCGTTTATTATCATATCTATTAAAATGGGTCTTCTTGTGCCATAAAAAGGCAGTGCATATTCATAATCGCCCCGGCCTACCATATAAGCCGCTGAAAAACCAGTTATTTCTACCATTTCCCGATTCCAATACAGAACCCGACCATTTCTATCTATTACCACTGTCGGGTCAGGCAGAGACTCAATAATATCCGCTGTAAACCGCTGTGATTCTCTTAGGTTATCGGCGGCTTGGCGGCTTTCGGTTATATCTTCAATGGTTATAATCTCGCCTACCACCTGCTGTTGCCTGAATAAGGGCGAGGTTTTTACTACTACAACAAATTCCCGGCCGTTATTTCCCCGCAGCGGCATCTCCGCAATACGTTCCCGACCCTCAGGTAAAAGGGTACGAATTCTTTCCTTAACCCTTTTTTTATGCCGCTCAATAACCAGGTCAGTGACGTTCATCCGGTAGATATCCTCGTAAGAGTAACCTAAAAACTCCTTCAATTTGCGGTTAATATATTTTATTTCGCCATCTGCATCGTACATGAGAAATAGCCCATTTACACGCTCAAGTACCACAGCAAGTTTGCGAAGATCAATTTCGGAATGGATTTCATCATACATGGATTTATCATGCCCTTTCCATGAGTAAAGGAATATTTAGTCTTTTCAGGCCCTCTTGAGTAGTATTAGTTTCCTACATTAAAGCGAGTTGAAATAATCCAACCCTATAGTACTATCAATAATATATCGTTTCACTATCCGTCAGTCCACTTAATAGCGATGCATTTACCTAATCCGATGTTCATCAGAATAGGAAAGCTGTCCGATAGGACAGCTAAGATGCATGTATATGGTTTAGGCGAATTTTTATCTATCTTTAAATATGATGGTTCCAACATGCTCGCCTTTTAGAGCTCTGGTGATATTACCTGGTTTTAATCCATTGATAATCTGAATCTCATTGATACTCCGGGCTGACAGCATTACTTCCAATACCGTCCTTTCCACAATTAGATCATCCAGGTTCATATCCAAAAGCTCCCCGGCTCCAATTCTGGGAATCAATTTCACATCTTGATTCTTTTTGGGATTGTCGGTATATAACCCATCTTCATCTTTAATAAACAGGCATTGCCGGGCTCCTATCACCTCAGCCAGCAAAAATGCTCCTACATCAGTACGATTGGGTGGAATACTCCCCTCCTTGGGTGGGTGCTCCCAATATCCATACGGCGGCATACCGTGAATAACCGGTGTGCACCCCTGCGCAAAATACCCCCCCAATTTCGGTATATCATCATGACCTACTTTAATTCCTCCATGAGGACTTAATAATGTTGAAATCATCAAGGCATTTTGTTCAGATACACTCTGGCCTAATTTTGATATGATTCCTACTGGCATACCCAGTTCCATGGCTATAGCGTATATATGCCGGGAACGGGTACCACCGCCGGTAGAAATAATCATGCGATACTGCCTGGTGTTATCGGCAATCTCCTTAATTACTGGTAAAACCCCTCTGGCACCCAGGTCGGTAATACTTTGACCCCCTATCTTTACGACAGATACCTCGGGAAAGGAGCGGAACTGCTCTACATCATATTGGAGACTCTCGATAAAGGACTGGCTTACCAGCGATTCTCCCATCAGTTTACTTTTGATGTGCAGCCGTTGGCTGTCCCTATCACGATAGAGGGCCATTAAATAAAACCGCCTTTCTAGTCATCTTCACCTATATCTTCTTCATCCTTGCCTGCTTCCAGCAGTATCAAATCCGCATTGATTGCCTGGGCTATCTGCTCGATCTCCATTTTACGAATATGCTTGGTAAAAATTTTCAAATCAGTTCCGGCTACACCGACTACGACGAATCTTGGCTTCTTGTCTCCTTCTCCGGTCTCTAACCTTGGCCGAATAAATATTTTAGCCTTATCCATTTCCCATTCCTCCTTATCTATAATTTTGAGTTCCATATACAAATTATACCCTATTTCTACTGATTATAGGCGTTTACATAAAAGTCAATGTTTGATACAAATCAGATTAATTCCGTATTAATCTTTTTTCACTTTTACCCGTGAATTGGCTTTTAAAGCAATGCTGCCATCCTTGATAATTTGTTCTCCATCTTTTAAACCTTCAGTTATCTCTACATTTTTACTGTCATATAATCCAGTGGTAACGGTCTTTATAGCGACACGATTATTCGAAACAACCATGATTTGTTTATCACCTTGCGCAGAAGTAATCAGGGATTCACGAGGGACAACTAATATATTTTCCTTACCGCCGGTGATAATTGTTACCCGGGTCTCAAATCCAGGCTTTAGATTACCTGTCTCGGCCAGCTTTAATATAGTTGGGACCCGGCGTTGAATTACACCTAACGCCGATTGTTTCTCTTCCGCCTGCGGGTATATCTTTATAACTTCCCCTTCAATGATCTCGTCTCCCAAAACTGGAGCGGTTATGCGGGCTTTTTGCCCAATCTGGACTTCCCTCAGGTCATCGCTTAAAATATCAACCTTTACTTCCAAATCACCGGGTGGTGCAACCCTCGCCAATAGGGTTCCATAGGTTACAACATTCTCCTGGTGCACTGGCAGCTGCATTAGAATACCTTTCATCGGGCTTCTGATTTGCAGTTCACTCTCCTTCTTGCGTGAACTATTTAATAAACTCTGATAGTTGTGAACTTGTTCCTGAGCAGACCTTAGGCTCTGACTCTGAGCTTCGATACTGGCTTGAGTCTTTTCCAACAGTGAGCGGGTCGCATCGAATTCAACCTGACTAATGGCTCCGGCACTAAATAATTCTTGGGAGCGGTTAAATTGGGCTTGCACGTCGGCAAGTTCTAGATTGCTCTGTTTCAATGATGCTTCAGCAGCACTGATTGCCGCCGTAGCTTGACTCAACTGTACTTCAAGCTGGGTCGAACTCATTTTAATGTCCTGGTTTTCCAAAACCATGATTACTTGGCCTTCTTCCACGCTTTGCCCCACACTAACCGGCAAACTGGCTACTCTTCCCCCCTGGGTCGCAAAAATATCCGTCTGGTTTACTGCCTGCACATAACCAGTGTCAACAACCGTGTTCTCTATACTGCCAAGCATTACTTCGGTCGTCTCCACCTCTGTTCCAGCCGAGGTATAATAATAAAACACACCAAGTATTACTATTACCGCTAATGAAGCCCAGAGTATCTTTTTGCGCATAAAACTCAACCCCCTCAACTAATCAGTACTCTTCAAGGCCGAAACCATATCCAGGTCTTTAATCCCTTTAACCGCAAAACGGTGAGCAACTATTACAAAAATAATACCTCCAATCGCTGCAAATAAATAGGTAGTAGGATAGATAACAACCGGTAAACTGAATTGATCGGTACTGACCGACTCAACATATGATTTAACCAACCATCTTCCAACCGGCATACCCAAAACAATCCCGCAAATCATTAGAACCAGGTTTTCATTAAATATTAGGGAAGAGATTTCCTCAACTGTAAAACCGATAACCCTAAGAGAAGCCAGCTCGCGTCGTCTTTCAGCAAAATTTATAACTGAAGCATTATAGACAATTGCAAAGCCTAACAGAACGGCGAAAAAGACCAAAATTGAAACGAATGAAGTAACTACCCCGAGACTCTCATTGAAATTTCGAATCTCTTTCTCTCGGTCGGTAATCGAAGCTATGCCCAGCATCTGGTTAAGTTGTTCTTCCACTTCCGCCTCTTTTCCGTTATCAACATTCAACATCGCACCGGAAACCGCGTGGCTCTCCTGCAAAATACGATTGGCCCGGTCAAGACTTATGTATGATCCTCCTCCAAATAACTGCCGGGTATCCCCTACAATCTGTATGATGTCCTTATGGGTCGGACCATAAGGAAGCATAGTCTCCACCTCCACCTTATCTCCGACTTTAATTCCTAATTTATCGGCAGTCCTTTGATTTATCACGATACCGTCAGAAGGCACCTGGATAAGTTTTCCGCTCTCATCCTGCAATTTCTTCATGGTCATATGCTCGGGATAAGCCAGCAGGACCTCGTCGGCCGCTCGGTCACGGAAATATATTTTTACCGGCATTTCAATGAAGGGCTCTATTTTTTCCACACCATCGAGATGGTTTATGTTTATCAATTCGTTTTCATTAATGAGAGTATCAAAACAGACGGTGATATTATAGGTCTCCCCTTCATAGAAGAATTTTTGCAGCATATAGTCCACAACATCATTGTAAAAGAAGGCTATAATAAGAAGACAAACCGCAAATATTACCCCACTCATGGTAACTAAGAACCGGCCCCGGTTTCTCCCGATATTACGCCAGGTCATTTTCCATTGCGGTGACAGACGGCTCCACAAAACTGACCATTTTTCCAGAAAACTCTGACCAGTAGAAGGGGGCGGTTCGGGACGCATAGATTCAGCCGGTTGTATGCGCAGCACGCCTTGAGAGCCTGCTATTCCGGCTAAGGTGCCAATAACCACGCTGAGCACCAAGCCATTCTGTATGGTTCTTATATCAAAAGTTTTTAAGCCCCCAGGCAGGTTAAAGTATTGGGCAAATAATTCAGAAATCCCCCCAGCCAGTATTGTACCCAGGACTATCCCAATTACCGCCCCCAAGATGCTAACCGCCCAAGCATAACAAGTGTAATGGAATATTATTTGAAAATTATCATAACCCAAGGCTTTCATAACCCCTATTTGGGTACGCTGGATTTTGATCATGCGGCGCAGGATAATCATTTGAATACCAGCGGCAATGGCTAAAAATATGATAGGAAGATAAAGGGCAACTGATCCGATACCGTCTAATTTAGCCTGCAAGACGGCATGACTTATCTGGTACTTACGCCCATAGGATGCCACCACGCCGTATGATCCTAGAATATCTTCAACCTCGGTCACTACCATTTGCTGATCAGCTCCCGGGGTAAACTCCAATAAGATCTGATTTATCTGCCCCTGCATACCCAACAACTGCTGGGCCTGTTGCTGTTCCACCATAAATATTCCGAAATTCAGAGGATCCGGCAAGATATTCGACGTATCTTTTATTGGATAGATAAACTCCGGGCTGGAAGCCGACCCTACAATGGTCAAAAGTTTCTCTTTGCCATCCACGACCACACCTATGCTGTCTCCCCAGTTCAAGTGATTGGCTGGCGCAAACTGCGGATCTACAACAGCCTCAACATAATTGCCGCCCTGGGCTGAAGCAAAGAGCCTTCCCTGGTCCAATGTAATCCGATTGAGTCCATTATCCATAGGTAATCTGAAACTAACCAGGCGGGCCGTAGCCCGTTCATTATCGGGCTTGAAAATAGCCAAATCTCTCTGGATACGTCCGGTTACGCGTTTGACACCTTCCACGGTTTCGATTTGTTTGACTACTTCCTCAGGAGCTTTTACCACCTGCAAATAGTAATCAGCAAAATTGTTTTCTTCATAAAACTTGCTCTGTGATTGGCTCAAATTATAATAGGCGGTATTCATCGATATATAGACCATAATACCACCTATCACCACCGCAGTAGCAGCAAGAAACTGGCCCAGGTTGCGCCGGATAAAATGACCCAGTTTCCGCAGCAGGATACCCATTACCATTCAATCCCTTCCGGTGAAATTGGATTAGCATTTTCGGTTATTTCTACAATCTGTCCGCTTCGCATTCTGGCCACTCTATCTCCCATAGCACCGATAGCAATGTTATGCGTAATTAAAACTACTGTACAACCTGTTTCCTGGTTGATCTTCTTTAATAGGGCCAAAATCAGCTTGCCGGTTTCATAATCCAAAGCCCCGGTCGGTTCGTCGCACAAAAGCAGTCTGGGATTCTTTATTACCGCCCGGGCAATAGATATGCGCTGCTGCTCTCCACCGCTCATTTGGGAGGGGAAATGGTCCATCCTCTCATCCAGGCCAACTTCCTTAAGGATCTGGTTAATAGGGAGAGGATTCTTTACCAGCTCGGACGCCAACTCAACGTTCTCGCGCGCGGTCAGATCAGGGATGAGATTATAGAATTGAAATACGAATCCAACTTCATTGCGACGGTAATGGGTTAAAACGTCCTCACCGCCGGCAGTTATATTCTTGTCGCCAAAAATAACCTGACCGCTGGTCGGGGAATCCATTCCTCCCATTATATTTAAAAGAGTGCTCTTCCCGGAACCGCTGGGTCCCAGAATAACAAGCATTTCACCGCTAAAGACATCCAGTGAAGTCTCTTTTAAGGCTTCAACCATGATTTCACCCATGTCATAGGTTTTGGTTACCCGATCCAGTTTCATGAGTACCTTGCGTTCCATTTTTCGTCCTCCCCTTTTGCAGCTAACTTATTCAGGACTTTTTAAGGCTTCAACCAGATCCAAATTCTTAACTCCCCGTACCGAGAACTTGTGAGCAAAAAATATGAATGCAATTGTACCAAACGCAGCCAATATATAGGTGCGCGGATAAATAATGACCGGCAAAGTATAGAGATCAGTGGTTATGGACTGCACATAGGCTTGAGCCAGATAACGGCCGAAAGGCAGTCCCAGTGCAACGCCCAGTATCGAGTGCACAATATTTTCCTTGGCAAGTAATCCCGAAACCTCTTTAACGCTAAAACCAATTACCCGCATACATCCTAATTCTCTATTCCTTTCTGCTAGATTCATAACTGAAGCGTTGTAAACTATGGCAAATCCAAGAATCGCTGCAAAAACAACCATGATCGCAATCGATATATTCATGGTACCAAGATAACTTTCAAAATTAGCTATTTCTTTCTGGTGGCTCAATACCGAAGCAACCCCCAACATACCGTTTATCTCCGTTTCTACCTGGCTTACCTTGCCTGGTTCAACTTTTATCATGGCCCCTGAAATCAAATTACTTTCCTGTAACAATCGGTTGGCTTGCTGTAGGTCAATATAGGATCCCGATCCAACCATCTGCCTGACAAGTCCAGCCACGACTTTTTTCTCCCGATGCACCGGGCCAGTAGGCAACAGGGTTTCAATCTCCACCTGATCTCCCGTGGAAATGTTTAATTTCCGGGCGGTTCTCTCGTTCAGCAATATCCCGTCTTCGGGAACCAGGATAGGCCGGCCATTGTCATCTTCCAGCTTCTTCATGGTTAGGTCGGGACTATATGCCAAAAGAAGCTCATCTTCACTGCGGCTGTCATAGTAAATCCTGACCGGTAATTCCAGGAAAGGCTCCACCTTTTGTACACCATCAAGATGACTTATGGTCAGCATTTCTTTTTCGGCAATAAGAGAATCGCAGCGGATAGAAATGTCATAGGTCTGTCCCTCATAGAAGAACTTTTGCATCATATAGTCCACTGCGTCATAAATAAAAAATGAGATTACCAATAGCGCTACCGAAAAAATGACTCCCAACAACGTCACCGAAAACCTGCCCTTATTACGGTTAATATTTCGCATGGTCATCTTCCAGCCGGACGTTAATCTATTCCATAGCCAAGGCCAGTATTCCAACAAACTTTTTCCGCCAATGGTCGGGGGTTCCGGCCGCATGGATTGAGCCGGTTGGATCTTGACTACCCCAACCGAAGCGCTCATCCCTGCCACAAATCCAATCGCCAGACACATTATCAGACTATTAATGATGGCCTGAAGATTAAATCCTTTGAAATAAACCGGAAGATTAAAATAGATAGCATACAAATCAGTAAAAAAGAACGAAAATCTGACACCTAGTATTATTCCAGCCAACGCTCCTGCTAAACTTACTGCCACTGCGTAATAGACGTAATGGAGCATTATCTGGTAGTTGTGATAACCCGTCCCCTTCATTAATCCGATTTGAGGTCGTTGAGTCTTGATCATACGGCGCAGGATGACAAATTGTATGGCTGCCGCAATAGCAAGAAAAATTGTCGGGAGAACTGTAGTAACTCCTCGGAGTTGATCCAATTCCGCCTCCAGCATAGCATCACTCAGCTGATCGGAGCGAGGGTAGGAGCCCAATAGTCCATAGGGTTTCAAAATCTCTTTAATAGAGGCAATAACCGCGGTTTGATCGGCTTCAGGATAAAACTCGATCAGGATTTGATTAATCTGGTACTGCATATTGAGTATCTGCTGAGCCTGCTGCTTTTCCACCATAAATATTCCAAACTTTTTAGGATCGGGCAGAATATCAGCATTGTCTTTCATGGCATAAATAAATTCAGGACTGATGGCCGATCCTACCACTGTGAAAAAGACTTCTTTTCCTTCCACGATAGCGGTTATTTCGTTCCCCCAGTCCAGATTATTGGCTTTGAAATATTTTGGATCAAGAACAACTTCGGTTGATCCACTGCTCTTTTTTTCCTCAAATGAGCGCCCCTGCACAACTGTTATTTGATTTATTTCCTCATTCATAGGCAGGTTGTAGCTGACTATACGAGCCGTGGCCCGCTCGTTATTTTCTTTTATGACTGATAAGTCCTTTTGGATTCTGCCACTAACACGTTTAACACCGTCTATGCTTTCAATCTGTTTAGTTACTCCGTCAGGTGATTTGACGAACTGAAAGTAATAATCAGCAAAATGATTTTCCTTATAAAAATCCTCACGGGCTTGGCCCAAGTTATAATAAGAACTGCTCATAGAAACATAAACCAAGATTCCGCCCATAACGACAGAAGCTGCAGCAAGAAACTGTCCCAGGTTACGAACAATATAGCGCCAAATCTTTTTACTGAGAATGCCCATTATATCAATTCCTTTGATTCCTTTCGGGAATAATGCAATCGGCCGCAGAGCTATATTGGTGTCAAGTTATCGTATAAGCACGAAATATTGGTGTCGATTAAAAATATTCTCTAACTGTGAATAAAATCCTCTTCAATCTTAATAATGAATTAAAGTACGTTGGGATCATTCCTTATTGAGGTTTACTTTCCATTTCAGGCGGTAAACATTTAAAATTGAATAGAACTTGTTAGCTTGTACCAATACCCAATCAAGCTACACACATTGAACAATCCACCACCATTTTTGAAAGAGGGTCCACCGGATGAACTGGCCAATAGTGCTTTTCGTAAGCGTCTTCCTGACCATATACGGTCTTATTAACTATTATATAGGGTGGCGGGGATGGCGCGCACTTAACTTTCTGTTATCTGCACGTTGGGCCTGGTCCTGGGCTATATTGGTATCCGTACTCACTCTTTCATATCCTGTCGGGCGGTGGTTGACCCATTATGTGCCGCATTATATGGGTAAATTCATCATTTACATCGGCTCATATTGGATGGCAGCCATGTATTATTTATTCCTGATTTTTTTGCTTTGCGATTTTTTGCGAATACTGAATCAATACCTAAACTTTTTGCCCTTGGGTTTGAGAGGCAAATTCCCATCGCTGATATTTTTCGTAATAGGATTGGTCTCCGCTGCTTTAATATTTGGTACCTGGAATGCACATCATCCCGTAGTACAAAGATATGAAATCTCAGTTAAACAGAAATCAAGCAACTTGGAGCAATTACATATAGTAGTAGTATCAGATATTCATCTGGGTTGGATTGTCGGGATAGATCGACTCCGCCAGATGGCAGAGACAGTAAATACTTTGGAGCCAGACCTGATATTGTTAGCTGGAGATATTGTTGATGAGGGCGTTGATCTGGTTACCGAGCGGGAAATGCCGGAAGTATTTCACAGCCTCCACCCCCGGTTTGGCACCTATGCGGTAATGGGCAATCACGAATATATTAGTGGACAGGCGGAGACTACTATCGGTTTTCTCAATCAAAATGGAGTTAAAGTACTGCGGGATCAAGCTTTACAAGTTGACGACGCTTTTTATGTGGTTGGACGTGATGAAGAACCCCGGCATGGTGTCAAAGCGCAACCGCGGCTGGAAATCGATGAATTGATGCAGAACGTTAATGTGACACGTTTGCCAGTCATAATGGTGGCTCATGAACCGGTGGAATTTAATGAAGCGGAGCAAGCCGGGGTCGACCTTCAATTCTCCGGCCACACCCATTTGGGCCAGTTATTCCCCAACAACTTTATAACCAGGGCCATTTATGAAAATGACTGGGGCTATCTTCGCAAGAACAATCTGCAGGTAATCGTTTCTTCCGGTTATGGAACCTGGGGTCCCCCGATCCGCATAGGCAACCGTCCTGAAATTGTGGACGTAATCGTTCATTTTCAGAAGTAGTGAAAGGTTTCGAACTCATTCTATCTGCAAAAAATCATTCAACCTTGCGGGCACTGACTATTAACCTGCGGATGAGGTTAAATGGAGGATCACAGGTATCAATATATCGGGCTTTATAAGATGTTTATCCAACCACCGACCAGTCATTTTCGGCCAAGGTATAGACTTTTTCCACTGCATATAAGTAATTCTTACCTTCGAAAGCTGTATTTATTTCATCTCCAATGGACCGCTAACTTAAACAATAAT
>CAZOZX010000010.1:0-37709 GCA_964584415.1 uncultured Syntrophomonas sp. | reverse complement strand
GCATATTTCATCTGGGCTTTCATGCTGCGGCCATTGTAATCACGGTCGGTTTTTAAATTGGCCTGGCGCATGCAATCCAATGCATCCATGGCCTGACTGTTGTATTCTTCATTCATAACAGCCAGAAAAACATCTAAACGTTCATCCAGCCATTGGCGGTTAGGCACACTGTCCATTGCCAGTAACAGCCGCTCAATCCCTAAGGCAAAACCGATCCCGGGCACTTCGGGCCCCCCGCAGGCACTAACCAGCCCATCATAGCGTCCACCGCCGCCGACTGCGCTCTGGCTTCCTATCGATGGAATATGAATCTCAAAAGCGGTATTGGTGTAATAATCCAAACCTCTTACCAGGTTGTGATCCTGGACATATTTTATCCCCATTTGCTGCAGCGTGGTTTTAACATTGGAATAATGCTCGCGGCAGTTGTCACACAGGCTATCAGTAATAAATGGGAATCCTTTGACTGCCTCTTGGCAGGCGGCTACCTTACAGTCCAGCACACGCAGCGGATTCTTGGTATAACGCGCCTGACAGTCCTCACATAAGCCTTCTTTTACCGGTTGTATGTGGGCAATCAATTTTTCCCGGTAGTTTTCCCGGCAAATTGGACATCCTACCGAATTGAGATGGAGTTCGCAATCAAACAGATCCAATCTTTCCAGCATTCTGACCAGCATAATGATTACCTCGGCGTCCACGTAGGGGCTCTTACTCCCGAAAACCTCCACCCCGAATTGATAAAACTGCCGGTATCTGCCAGTTTGAGGACGGTCATAACGAAACATAGGGCCGCTATAATACCATTTCACTGGCATAACGCCCCCATAGACGCGGTGTTCAATTAGAGCTCGGGCACACGACGCAGTACCTTCCGGGCGCAAGGTTAAACTCCGCTTGGACTTGTCTTGAAATGTATACATTTCCTTGGTGACAATATCTGAGGTCTCCCCCACTCCACGCTCGAATAATTCGGTATGTTCGAAAATAGGGGTCTTGACCTCGCTATAGCCGAAAAGCGAAGCGGTCTCTCTTAAAATCCTATCTATGTATTGCCGCTTGGCAGAGTCCGGCGGCAGAATATCATAAGTACCCCGTGGAGCTTTAATCTCCATTTAAAGTCCTCCGACAACGTATTTCTCTGGATAATTCTAGTTTAAGGCTTGTAGCTTGTCAACTTTGCTGCTGATCAGCTTTCCGACCACTTCCGCATAACAACGAGGCTCCTTCGGATTTAGGAAAGATGTCAGAGATCCGTCGGATGTGATGACGAATTTACTGCTGGCTCCGCCCCCCAAACCAATGATGGTTTGTCTCTCCTCAATCATCTGGATATTATAGATACAAGCATTTTCTCCGCGCTGGTAGCCGATATTCTCAAGATTGGAATACATATATTTTTGCCGGTATAAATAATAAGGAAGATATTCATGATCCCGTAGGATCGTGTCCAGGTAATTCCATCCTAATGCTATCTCTTCCGCTCGGCCTGCATTTTGGATTCTTGGTTCCACTTGGCTCATCCCCGATCCCCGCTTATGAGCCAAGGTGTGGACAGTTATGTTATCGGGACCTAACCGCAGAATTTTTTGAGCTGTTTCCTTAATATGGCTTAAGTTCTCACCGGGTAATCCAACGATCAAATCCATATTAAGATGTTGGATTCCAGAAGCCTTTGCCCATTCAGCGGCTTGGCAAACCATGGCAGAGCTATGCCGGCGGCCTATTCGGAGAAGGGTATCATCATTCATAGTCTGGGGATTGATACATAATCTCGTTACGCCCAGACGTTTGAGACTGGCCAGTTTCCCAGGCAAAAGAGTGTCAGGCCGGCCGGCTTCAACGGTTATTTCGCGGGTATTGGATGAAATGTATTTGTCCTGCAATGTCTCAAAAATGGAATTAAGATGATATTCATTTAAAACTGTGGGGGTACCGCCTCCCAAATAAATGGTCTCTACCTGCCATCCCTCATCGATTATGAAATCCCCGATCGAATTCATCTCGGCCTGGAGGGCAGCCATGAAAGGATGAACATCGAGTTCATAGTCTTTTATTAAGGTGCCAGGGAAAGAGCAATAATAACAGCGGCTAGGGCAAAAGGGAATTCCTATATACACGCTTAACAGGCGCCTCGATGATTTCAGCCGCGGCAGAAAAGGCCGATTAGCCTCAGCTACTTCCCAAAGAAGCATCGTTTTACTGGAATCTATCAAATACTCTTTCTCCAGATAATTAAGCACCATGGATCTATCCCAGCCTTGGTCCAAAAGGCGATGGACTATCTTAACCGGCCGAACCCCGGTCAGGGTCCCGTATGGGCTTAGCTGCCTGCCTAGGTGGCGGCACAATACACTATATACAAACCGCCTCAAGCTTCTGCGCCGTGGTGATAAATCGTCTGGCTCCGGCGACGAAATATCAGATTTACCTGATTCCCGGGTTATCTGACCACCCAGACTGATAACCATTGAATGATGAGCACTCTGGCGATCCACTTTGACCTCGATTGAAATATAATTGCCACTAACTGGTGCCTCCCCTTGAAACAGGAAATAATCTGGGAATGCCAACCGCAGCAAATCATGGACTTGATAAAATATTTCTACCGGCTCAGTGCCCACACAAAGCTCTATGCTAATTCCCCCCTGTAGTGCTGCAATTGCTTGTCCAGCATATCGTTGCGTTCTAATCCGAAATATACACCCCAACGTAAAAGGCTTCTCAAACGGCTGGGAATGAGAAGCCTAAGAGTAACCTTGAATATGATATCTACAAAAAAGGATTATGCTTTCTCTCAAATCCTATGGTAGTGGCGGGACCGTGTCCCGGGTAAGCCACCACATCATCGTCATAGCAAAGCAGTTTTTCCTTGATGTTGTTTATTAATTGCTGGTACGATCCTCCGGGGAAGTCGGTCCTGCCTATGGAACCCTGAAATAAAGTATCCCCTACAAATATAATGTCAGCGGTCTTGAGACAGATACCACCTGGACTGTGACCGGGAGTGTGTATTACTTCCAACTCTACCGTGTTGCCGATTTTGATTATGTCGCCCTCCTTGATATATTGATCCGCCGGGGGGCTGGTTACTCCCCCACCCATAAGGAAGGACAGATTTGAAGCGCTGTTAACCAACATCTTGGCATCATCTTCATGGATAAGTATCTTGGCGCCGGTAGCCTCTTTTACACCCTTATTACCACCAATATGATCTATGTGGCCGTGGGTATTAATAATATAAATTGCTGTTAAATCATTTTCCTTGAGCATGTTTACTATACCCCTGGCATTGCCGCCGGGATCAATCACAGCTACCTCTCTTGTTTCCTCACAGCCGACAAAATAACAGTTTTCACCCATGCTGCTGATTTCGATACCCATCAATATCACTAAACAATACCTCCTAAATTTAGCCAGTGATTAGCAATTACTCATACTTACCCCGGTTTTCACCCGGCAATACTCTTCGCACCTCACGTATCCCTTTCACACGTTGAACTCTCTGCTTTACTGCATCAAGCTGGGACATGTCAATAATCTCTAACTTGAGATTCATTACTGCCAATCCATTTTTAGTCGCTCTTGAGAAAACTGAGTTAACCGGGATTCTCATATCAGCAATAACGGTCATGACATCGGAGGTTAAACGGTCCCTATCTAAAGCATTTATTTCCACCTCTACAATATAGTTACCTTTATCTGAAGCCCATTCAACCTCCAATATCCTCCCTGCTTCATTGCGAAGATAGTTCTGCAGGTTGGGACAATCCTTGCGGTGGACAGACACCCCTCGGCCACGGGTAATATACCCAAGCACATCATCTCCGGGAAGAGGATTACAACAGTGGGCAAGCCTGATAACAATATCATCGACACCCTTAACCCGCAATGATCGGGTCACTCTTTCGCGGGTAGGCCCAGTTGTGGTGATAGGTTTATTTATTATATCCTCTACCAGGGCATTAGGGAAATAGGTTTCCTTTATTCGATTGATTACCTGATTGGCAGTTAAGCTTCCATCTCCAACGGCAGCAAACAAATCGTCCAGGGCAGTCAGTGAAAAACGCTCCAATACTTCCTGCAATCTTGTTTCCTTCAATAATTCCTTAGGATCCAAATGTCTCTTTTTTAGCTCTGCTTCCAGGGCTTCATGTCCCTTTATAATATTTTCCTGCCGCTGGCTCCTTTTAAACCATGCTTTTATGCGGCTGCGGGCCGAGGAAGTCTTTACGAAATCCAACCAACCGCGGGTAGGTCCGGTAGAACTCTTGGACGTAATTACTTCAACAATATCGCCGTTGCTCAATTGGTAATCCAACGGCACTATCCGCCCATTTACCCTGGCCCCGGTACATTTATGCCCAACCTCAGTATGGACTCGGTAGGCAAAGTCAACTGGGCACGAACCCTTCGGGAGCTCTATTACATCGCCTTTGGGAGTAAAAATGAAAACTGTATCTTCAAAAAGATCGGTTTTTAGAGACTCCATAAATTCCGAATCGTCGTTAACGTCCTGCTGCCATTCCAAAATACGACGGAGCCAGGCGAGTTTTTCATCAAATTTCTTGTCCCGATCTTTCCCGCTCCCAGGTTCTTTATAACGCCAATGAGCCGCAATACCCGACTCAGCGGTCAGATGCATTTCCCAGGTCCTGATCTGTACTTCAAATGGTTCGCCTCCCTGCCCAATTAAAGTGGTATGCAGGGATTGATACATATTTGGTTTAGGGGTAGCTACATAATCTTTGAATCTGCCTGGCAGCGGCTTCCACATAGTGTGAATGATCCCCAGTACCCCATAACATTCCGGTATAGTGTCAACTATAACCCGGATGGCGATTTTATCATATATTTCCTCAATAGATTTGCCTTGTTTAAGCATTTTTTTATAAATACTGTAGATATTTTTGGGGCGTCCAGCAATATCTCCCTCAATCCCAATCTGCTCAAGACCTTTTCCTATCTGCTGAATTAAGGTCTTCACGTATTCTTCTCTCTCTTTGCGTTTGGTTTTCAATCTCTGGGCAACTTCGTAGTACATTTCTGGCTGCAGATATAAGAAAGCCAGGTCTTCAAGCTGCCATTTAAACTTGAAAACGCCCAGGCGATGGGCCAAAGGCGCGAATATATCTAAGGTTTCCCGGGCTATCTCTTTTTGTTTTGGTTCCGGTTGGTAATTGAGGGTGCGCATATTGTGGAGCCGGTCAGCTAGTTTTATCAGCACCACCCTAATATCCTTGGCCATAGCCAGGAACATCTTACGCAGGTTTTCGGCTTGGGCCTCCTCGCGGGTTTTAAAGTTGATACGGCTTAGTTTGGTTACTCCATCAACTAGCATAGCTATCTCTTCACCGAATTCCTGCTCCAGATTTTTATAATCAAAATGGGTGTCTTCGATGACATCGTGCAATAGAGCAGCGCATATAGAGGCACTGTCCATCTCGATCTCGGTAAGAATCAAGGCAACTTCCACGGGATGGATTATATAAGGTTCCCCTGATTTCCGCTTTTGTTCGCCATGCGCGATCACCGCATAATTATATGCTTTGGCGATTAAATCGAAATCTGCCTTGGGATCGTATTCTTTTACCCGGTCCAAAATCATTTGCGGTCCCATTTTATCACCATTCCAAATCCGAAGAAATTCTCTGCTCCCAATCAGACAGGATTCTGATTTCAGCCAATCCTTCCAGCCAATAGGGGCTATTGTCCAAACCATCGATGTAATTGCCTGAAGTTCCTCGGTTTATTGCCATAATACTACTTCTTTTTTGGAAGTGACACAAGTTTAAATCGGCCAGAACATGCACGGCAGACGCCACTTCCAGACGTGTGATATTCATCTCTTTGCTTATAAAATCCGCCAAATCTTCCCCAGGATGCGGATCTTCGCGCAATATATAGCCGTTCAGTTGGGTCCACACCTGATTAACCAGGTCCAGGTTTGGATACTTGCGGTTTAGGAAACGCCGGTTTGTATGCAATCCATCCTGTTTAAACGCAACTCCGATCCTGATTTCCTCATCCGTGCTCGGTTCAAGCAATGATGCCAACTCGTATGAGCCCAGCGGAGAATCGGCCAGAATCAACTGGTCACTTCTTTGAGGTCCCGACCAACTGACTGTATGGGTACCATCACATATCAAAACTCCATCCTTATCCAGCCAATATTCCTGGCGCAGGTTTCTTCTGGACTTCATATCCATTAAGCCTGACTCCACTCGCATGCGGGGATGATATTTAATTAAGCCTTTTATCGTACTGGGCAGATTGGCATACAGCCAAACCCTTCCCCGGCTAATTTCACTTTCTGCCGCTGCATAAAATCGATATCGATCATGCTGCCGGATCATTGCGGTTTCCACGTTTTCAAGCCCAGCCACCGCATCTCCCTGGGATGCTTCAGGCCATAAGAGAACCATAAAGCGAAGATTAGGAGGAAGTTGGGCTCGTCGTTGATAATATTGAAGGAATGCGCTGGTCACCATAAAGACGCAACTGCTGCCATTGGCAAGTAATTTTTGACTTATATCTCTCTCCTCAGCGCCAAGGTGCCCATGAAGAACGATGACTTTTCCTGAAGAAAAATAATGATTCATCGCTGATCGATGTTTGACCAGACTGCGGTGGGATGGATATACAAATACTACCGGATGGCGGGCTGCTAACTCATCACCTGCTTTCTTTATGCTTTGAAGCAGCCGGTCATAACAGTGGTTGATCCTGGTCGTATCATCCGGCAGAAAAGCAGGTTTTATGTCCTTAACTTTTAACTGTAAGTTTTTCTGGCCCCTGAAATTATTACTATCTATTTCAAACAACACATCCTGGCAAAGATGACCTAAATGTGTATCCAGAGCATCCTCGCGATTAAATGCAATCCCTGAAATACTCTTATGCCCCAGTGCGAATTTTAAGTGAGCTTTATTTAATCCAACCCTGGTTGCATATTTAATGGCTCCGGCACGCAAAACAAACAGAGGGGCCGGATTAGCTTCCCCAAATGGTTCCAGCATCTGTATTTCTTCATATAATGAAGGAGTGATATCATCTTCATCCAGTTCCAGATCAATGTCAAAATGCTTATGGCTGGTCCATTGATATCCTTCGTTGGCAACGAAATTCTGCAGGCCTTTCACTATAAGATGAAGATTTTCCTTTCTTAGGGTCAAGCCCGCTGCCATTTTATGTCCGCCAAATCCCAATAAACAATCCCTGACACTCTTCAAACCCATGTAGAGATTAAACCCCGCCGGGCTTCGGGCTGATCCTTTACCTACTTCACCATCCCAGGATATAACGACGGCGGGGCGGTTATACCGGGCTACCAACCGTGAAGCAACTATCCCAATTACCCCAAGGTGCCACCCCTCACCTCCGACCACCAAAATAGATGCATCTCTGAGGTCGGAGTCCTGTTCAATAACGGCAACGGCTGCTTGAAAGATTTTCTCTTCTACCAAACGGCGCTCGTCATTCATTTTTCCCAAATAATTAGCCTTTTCCTGGGCAGCCGCCAGCTCTTGGCAAAGCAATAATTCAATACTTGTACGAGCCGATCCCATCCGGCCGGCTGCGTTTAGGCGTGGTCCCAATACAAAGCCTAACTGCCAGGCCTGAAGAGGCTTACCATCCATCCCGCATTCCTTTAATAGAGCACGCATCCCTATACGCTGACAGGTGTCTATTAGCTGCATCCCGCTTTTAACCAAGATACGATTCTCATAACGTAAAGGTACCATGTCTGCCACCGTGGCCAGGGCAACTAGAGGCAGCCATTCGCAGATTTGATACTCCATATTTTTACCAGTTAACAATGCAGCGGCTAATTTAAATGCCACCCCGGCTCCCGCCAAATCTGATAATTCTATGGCTCCGTTTTTGGGATTGACTACAACTAGGGCTGGGGGTAAGACAGCCGGGGGCGTGTGATGGTCGGTCAATATAACATCCATGCCCAGATTCATTGCTATCTGCGTTTCCATTACCGAACTTATGCCACAATCCACCGTAATCAATAATTGATAACCCTGCTGAGCCAGTTTGACTACCGCTTCCTGGTTAAGCCCATAACCCTCTTCGAAGCGATCGGGAACATAGTAATCGACCTGGCCGCCTAATGCCTGCAAGCATTCCAGCAGGATCACCACACTGCATATACCATCAACATCATAATCGCCATATATAATAATTCTTTCGTGATTATCGATTGCTAGCTGAATCCTGGCCACAGCTCGAGCAATACCTGCAATTTCATAAGGATCGGTTAACCTATCCAAACCGGCATGAAGAAAAAAATCGGCCTCTTCAGCAGTATGTACCCCTCTCAGGACCAAGAGGCGGGCTTGTACAGCTGAAATCCCCAATCTATTCTGAATATCTAAGGCAGTATCACGATCATAATTCTTGAATTCCCATATATTCGGCAAACGGGTTTTTCCCCCTTAACCATTCTGTCTGCGGTTTTAGTCTTTTACTGATAAATATTGTATAATTTAATCACAATTGTGTAATCCCCGAAATTACTTTTCTATGAGGTGAAAACTGTGGATGAGCGATTAAAACTGCGGATAAACGAATTGGCTGCCAAGAAGAAACTGATGGGATTAACTGTTGAAGAACAGGCAGAACAGGCGGAACTCTATCGTTTATATATTGATGAAATTAAGGAGCAACTGAAGGGCGCCCTGGAAAACGCGGGCATTAAACCCAAACAATAATGTTTCATAAAGGATCTGTCGGAAAAGGCGGAATTAATTCCGCCTCAGACTGTCAAAGAACCCCCGTCGAAACACAAGAATCGGCGGGGGTTATGTGTTTGCTGTGGTAAAATTAGATGGGTGATTAAGATGCTTGAACGGGCTAAAAATCTGCGAAACAACATGCAGATAGTAGATCTGGAAGGAATGGTACCCCAGGACCACCTATTGAGAAAAATAGATAGAGTGGTGGATTTCAATCACATCTATGATATAGTGGAGCACCTTTACTGCGAAGATAATGGCAGGCCGGCAGTTGATCCGGTAGTGCTGGTTAAAATGGTCTTGATCCAGCATTTGTATGGGATCAAATCCTTGCGGCAAACCGTAAAAGAATGCGATATGAACATCGCCTACCGCTGGTTTTTGGGTTTCGATTTAACCACCAGGATGCCGCATTTTGCTACCTTGAGCTATGCCTTTGCCCAGAGGTTCCCGAGCGAAATATTTGAAGAAATCTTCGCCTGGATACTGGAAGAAGCGGTTAGGAAGGGTTATGTTGATGTCCGCACCATATTCATCGATGCGACTCACATCAAGGCCAATGCCAACAAGAAGAAAAACCGCAAGATGTTAGCCCAAAAGACCGCTCGCCGGTATGATAAACAATTGCGGGAAGAGATTAACCAGGAGCGTATCGAACATGGCAAGAAGCCTCTGAAGGATAGAGAAGATGATGATAAGGACGATAGACAAATAACTGTGTCCACAACCGATCCCGAGTGCGGCATGTTTCATAAGGGTGAGCACAAAGTGGAATTCGCCTATTCAGCCCATGTGGCCTGCGACAAAAAGAACTTCGTCCTGGGTTGTGAAGTTAGCCCGGGCAATATCCACGATAGCCTGGTCTTTGATACTGTCTACGAGCAAGTGGTGGCGGCCTTTCCCGAAGTGGAAACCGTAGCCGTGGATGCCGGGTACAAAACCCCGTGGATATGCAAAAAAGTCATTGATGACAGGCGAAACCCATCCACCCCCTACAAGAGACCCATGAGTAAAAAAGGTTTCTTCCGCCCTTACGAATATGTTTACGACGAGTATTACAATTGCGTAATCTGTCCTCATAACCAGGTTCTAAAATATTCTACCACCAACAAAGACGGCTACCGTGAATTCAAGAGCGATCCTGGAGTGTGCAAAAAATGCCCGGAGCTGAAGAAATGTACCCACAGCAGTAACAATCAGAAAGTAGTAATCAAACATATCTGGGATAAGTACATAGACCAGGCTGAAGATTTCAGGCACAGCCCGGCTGGCTACGAAAGTTACAGTCTGCGAGGGCAAACCATCGAAAGGGTTTTTGCTGATGCCAAAGAGAAACATGCCATGCGCTATACGCTCCATCGGGGTTTAACCAGGGTCAGAAACTGGGTAAAGCTCAAGTTTGCCGCCATGAACCTCAAAAAACTAGCAATGTGGGCTTACTAACCCACATCTTCACATCTATTTGCTCCAGTACCGGTCCCTAATCCATAACAATCCCTAAAAAACTCGGCATCGGTAACCCTGCCAGACGAAAAGGCCACATATCGCGAAAACGATACATGGCCTTTTTTGACAGTCTGAGGCGGAATTAATTCCGCCTTTTTTCTGAATAGCTAAATTTTCCGGAAGAATTTATCCAACTCTAACATATAAATGAATATTGAAAGATATGACATGGACCAAATATGTTGGAGGTGGACACAATGGCAAAAGCCAGACATATGTATCCTGGCGGAAATACTTGCAATGGTTTTTATTCATTCTACGATTATATCGTGCCCCCTGATGCTCATAAAAAAATAGTCATGAAAGGTGGTCCTGGAACAGGTAAGTCAACCTTCATGAAAACCTTAGCCAGTGATCTCAGCAAAAGCGGGTTCGATATCGAGTATCACTGGTGTTCATCAGATAATGACTCTCTTGACGGCATAGTTGTTGGCGATGGCAGGATCTGCCTTTTAGACGGCACTGCCCCTCACGTAGTTGATCCCCGCTATCCCGGAGCTGTAGATTTTATATTCAATGCAGGTGATTTTTGGGATGCTGATGCTATTAAAGCCCATAAACAGGAGATCATAGCCTTAACTCAGCAAATCGGAGTACATTTCCAAAGGTCGTATAACCGCCTCAGAGAGGCGAAAAGTGCCTGGTGGGAATGGGGGTCCTTCTTATCGGAGGCAGTCAATATTCACACTGTTAATCGAAACATTCTGGCTTTGACCGAAGATTTTATTCATGGCAGCCCCAAGTCGGACCGTCCTTCCCGCCATCTTTTTGCAGGCGCCATCACGCCGGGTGGTTTGGTGACCAAAATAGAAACCCTGATTGACAATACCTGGTCGGTATTCGCGGTTAAGGGCGGCCCTATGTCAGGAGCAAAAAACATGCTGAAGCACACTGAAAAAATGGTCGAGCTAAATTCTGTTTATGCGGAAATATACCATTCTCCTTTTGATCCCGATAATCTTGATTTAATTATCATTCCAGTCAGCAAAACAGCTCTGGTTGACTTAAGCGGACATATAATTGACTATGAGAATAATCTAGCTCCGCGCCAATTTAGGCGAGTGCTCGATTTTGACCAACTATTGGATTCAGGTAACCTCAAGAAATCTGCCGGAGCTATCGAAGCTGCAGCCCAGCGTTTCCATAAGGGTTTGGAAGAAGCAATAATATTTGTTCAACAAGCTAAACAGCTTCATGACGAGCTTGAAAATTTCTATGTGCCAGCCATGAACTTCACAAAATTGGAGGAATATCGCCAGACGCTAGGTGCAGAATTACTGCAGGATTTAAAAAGATGATAGATTAATTAGCCATCCAATTACCTAATTACTCAAATTACCCATTTTCAGATTCTTTTTTCTTATTACTTTTTTATATTATTACTTTATAAAAAAAGTAATTAGGGTAATTAAGTAATTAATATATATGCGGAAGGAATTTATTATTCTGGCAAAAAGGAGGTACCCCATGTACCTCCTTTTTAACATGTATTGTCTCATTGTTATCTCACGTGACAGCGATCCTCATGACGCCTAAAAAATACTGACGTCGGCCCCATCCCCGGCTCTTAATCCCTGCTTTTCATAGGGGATATGAATGAATCCAT
This sequence comes from uncultured Syntrophomonas sp., assembly GCA_964584415.1. Lineage (GTDB taxonomy): Bacteria > Bacillota > Syntrophomonadia > Syntrophomonadales > Syntrophomonadaceae > PHAA01. The sequence continues at coordinate 25,850 of CAZOZX010000010.1, read as the reverse complement.
CCGCGTGGGCCAGTATGCTCATCAGTCCCGATTTGCCCAGCAAAGGCTGGGCCTGCCAGTCACCGGCTATTTCTTTTAATTGGACCGGCACGAAATCATCGCGTCCTGGTTGGGAAGCAACATTGACACTGAGGCGGGCGCTTACTTTGCGCAGAGCTACCGGATTAATCAAAGAAGTGCACAAAATATTAAAAACCATCAAGGCCGAAACCGGATGCCCGGGCAAACCAATTATCAATTTCTGGCCGGTTCTGACCCCGATGGTAGGTTTACCTGGTTTTACGGCAATGCCGTGGAAGAGCATCTCGGAATCAGGCATTGAAAGCATAACCTGGACGGAATAATCGGCAACACCCACCGAGCTTCCCCCGGAAAGAATCACTATATCATTTTCTTTCAAGGCCGTATGTAATGCTTCTTTTAAAGCTTCGACGTCATCCTTGACCAATGGATACCTTTTGGGCAGAGCACCAAGGGCCTCCACGGCGGCAGCAATAGAATAAGAATTGACATCCCGGACCTGCCCGGTCAGAGGTTTTTGATCGATAGCAATGATCTCGTCACCGGTGGAAATAATTCCTATCCTGTACGGCTTTAATACTGGAATATCACTGATGCCTAGAGAAGCCAATAAACCAATGTCTTTAGCATGCATGGTTTTCCCCGGACTAAATACCAAGGCCCCTTGATTGACATCCTCCCCTTTATGCATGACATTCTCCCCGGGAGCTACTGGGCGGGACAGTAATACTGTATTTTCACTTAACTTCTCGGTATATTCAACCATAACCACTGCATTCGTCCCGGTGGGAAGCATCCCCCCGGTCGGGATCCACGCACATTTCCCTTTGGTAACCGCAAATAGAGGTTCTGTCCCCATTTCCACTATGCCGATACAGTTCAGCATTCCCGGCAGCGACTCGCTGCTCCCAAAGGTATCCTCGGCCCTAACTGCATAACCGTCAACGGTTGACCGGTTAAAAGCGGGCATATCTTCGGGACTGTATATATTCTGAGCCAAAATGCGGTTATTGCATTCGTCTATGGCGACCGTTTCTATATCCTGATTTGGGAAGTGGGTTTCCAGTAAATGGACAGCCTCCTGAAAACGCAGCACTTTAAGAAACTCTGGCATATCTTGTTCCCCATTCTGTTTTGATTTTGGTTTATTTTCCATTATACTTAAACAAATCTTGAGGTACAAACCGCAACAGTGAAATCCGTTTCTGGGAGGACTACATGGACAGAAATATATATATTGAAAATAAACCTCTGGATGAAGCTTTGGAATTGTTTGTGCAGCAACTGGAGGCTTGTGGATGGTTTGATCTGGAATACGAGGAAGTAGGGATTATGGACTGCCTCGGTAGGCGGACATCTCATCCGGTTTATGCCCAACGTTCCCATCCTCACTACATGGCTTCTGCTATGGATGGGATAGCAGTTAAAGCTGCCGCAACTTACAATGCAACTGAAGTCAATCCGATAAGTCTGCCAGCTAATGAAATATTAGTCGTAGACACGGGTGACTACGTTCCTCAGGAATATGATGCTGTCATCATGATTGAAGACATAAATATGATTGGGGACCAGGTACAAATTATTAAGCCCGCCGTACCTTGGCAGCACATTCGTTCCATCGGGGAGGATCTGGTGGAACAGGATATGATTGTCCCCAGCCGGACCTTGATTGGACCTTATGAATTAGCTTCATTTAATACCGCCTCGGTAGAAAAGGTTGCCGTTATCAAGAAACCCGTTATGGCTATTATTCCTACTGGAACTGAACTGGTCGAAAACGGGTACGAGAATATGCCCCCCGGGGAGATTGTGGAATCCAACAGCCGCATGCTGGCAGCGCTTTGGGAGGAATGGGGCGGGATATCCGTGCGGCATAATATAGTAATTGATGACCAGCAACTAATCCGCCAAGCTGTACAGGAACTTGAGCCGGAGGCGGATCTAATCGTGATATGTTCTGGCTCATCAGCCGGAAGGGAAGATTATTCTGCTTCGATAGTGCAGGAACTAGGTACACTTATTCTTCACGGGTTGGCCACCAGGCCAGGCAAACCAGCTATACTCGGCCTAATTAATAACAAACCAGTGATTGGAGTGCCTGGCTACCCGGTTTCTGCCCAGCTGATATTCAGTCTCTTCGCCCGCCCTATCATATATAAAAAGGTAGGCCTTACACCTCCTCAACCAGAGGTCATGGAATGCCTGCTAACCCGTAAATTAGCTTCTCATGCGGGAGTGGACGAATTTATTAATGTTAATGTGGCAAGAATATCTAACCATTATCTGGCATACCCTCTAAATAGAGGGGCAGGTGTAACTAGTATCCTGGTAAAATCCGATGGACTGCTGCATATCCCCCGGGGTATTGAAGGCATGCATGCCGGCAGCTCCTGTCGTGTCTCTCTGCAGCGTCCGTCTCAGGTAATAGACAACACCATGGTGTGTTTGGGCAGCCATGACCTGGCCATTGACGTTTTGATAGACATTTTGCAGAAGGATTACGGGATACGATTGATTTCCACCAATGTTGGCAGTATGGGGGGAATTATGTCTTTGAGCCGTGCTGAGGCCCATTGTGCCGGCCTGCACCTACTTGACTATGATAATGGTGACTATAATATCAGTTACCTGAAAAGGTATTTACCTGACCACAAGGTGCTCCTTATTAACCTGGTCAGGCGGGAACAGGGATTGGCAGTTCAAAGAGGCAATCCTCTGCACATAACCGGTATTAAAGATCTGGTCCGGCCCGAAATTCGCTATATCAACCGCCAGAAGGGTGCCGGAACCAGATTGTTGCTGGACTATTTATTAATGAAGGAAGGTATTAGTGAATCGGATATAAACGGCTATAACCGCGAGGAATATTCACACTTATCAGTTACGGCATCAATAAAAAATAATGGTGGAGATACCGGACTGGCTATCTATGCCAGCGCCAAAATCATGGACCTGGATTTCATTCCAGTGGAAATGGAGCGATACGACCTAGGGGTCCTTCCCGACTTGTTAAATCGGGACCAACTCGATTGTCTGCTTGCAGCGGTGAATAGCCCCGAATTCAAACAGCGCATGCAGGATTTTGGAGGTTACCATATGGACCAGACCGGCCTGATTATGTGGGACGGCGCTAAATAGCATAATGTTATCACTGAGCTAAATGTTTTGCATAATGATTTCTTATAGTATAATCCTTGCTTTGATATATTTGCAGGGATTTTGCTTTGTCTGTCGAAGAATAAATCGGATAAGGTGTATTCACTATGTAAGAAGTAAGAATTTATCTTATAATGTCATTGGACCTTGCTCGGTTTGTCAGGGTGCAATAGATATATTTACTCCCCAGATGGAGGTGATATAAGTTTGGGGGTATAGGTTGCAAAACCCAATAGTCAGCTTGATATCTATCGTAATCCAGTCGTAGCAATTTAGTAATATTTATCAGTAATCTCACTAAAAAGCATCTATTTCTATTGTCATAGTGATGCTATACTATGTGGGGAATTTAGATGTAGTTTTAGGGGGAAAGGAGAGTGTTTGTAGAATGAAGGTTACCCGCAGACAATTCTTAAAGGTAACCGGTGCCGGCGCAGCAGCTATGGCAGTCGCAGACTTGGGTTTTGATTTGAAACCCGCTGCAGCCGCTGTTAGGACGTTACGGATCAAGAACGTCAAAGGCGTACCAACTGTATGTCCGTTTTGCGCTTCAGGCTGCGGCCTGCTGGTTTATTCGGAAAGAGATGCGGCCGGCAAATTCGTAAAACTCCTCAGCGTGGAGGGAGATCCTGATAATCCCATTAACCGTGGTTGCGCCTGTGCTAAGGGTGCAGCTATGTTCAACCTGAGAGAGATGTACGAGCCAGAAACCGGAGAACAAGTGATCAATCCTATGCGCGCCACGGTTCCGCTGTACCGCGCTAAAGGAAGTGACAAATGGGAAGAAAAAGAATGGGAGTGGATGATTGAAGAAATCGCCCATCGGGTTAAGGAAACCCGTGACAGCAGTTTCATCCACAAAGAGAAGGTCGGAGACGCCGAGATAATCGTAAACCGGACCGAGAAGATCGCATCAGTTGGAGGATCCGGTCTCGACAATGAAGAGGCATATTTGTGGTCTAAGCTGGCCCGCTCCCTGGGTATGGTATATCTTGAAACCCAGGCCCGTATCTGACACTCCGCTACGGTGGCAGGTTTGTCACCAGCATTTGGCCGGGGTGTAATGACCAATCATATGGTCGACCTGAAGAACACTGACGTTGCTCTAATCATGGGCAGCAATATGGCTGAAAACCATCCTATCGGTATGAAATGGCTGGGTGAAGGCCGCAGGGTCAGAGGGACCAAGATAATTCATGTTGATCCCCGCTATACCCGTACTTCCGTAATTTCGGATTTATATTGCCCGATGCGTTCCGGAACCGATATCGCCTTCCTGGGCGGCATGGTCAATTATATAATCCAGAACAAACTGTATCATGAGGAGTATGTAAAGGCTTACACCAATGCATCCTATCTAATCGCGGAAGGTTTCGATTTTAAGGATGGTTTATTCTCTGGTTATGATGCAGCTAAACGAAGTTATGACAACAAAACTTGGGATTATCAATATGAAGCAGATGGAACTACCATCAAGAAAGATCCGACATTAAACGATCCGCGTTGTGCTTTCCAATTGATGGCCAAGCACTATTCCAGATACGATATCGACACAGTGGTTAAAATTACCGGTTCTCCTAAGAACAAATACCTGGAAGTGCTCAAACTGTTCTGTTCCACCGGAGTTCCCAACAAAGTGGGTAATATCATGTATGCCATGGGCATCACCCAGCACACGGTGGGCAGCCAGAACGTTAAATCTTTCGCCAATGTCCAGTTGCTGTTAGGTAATATGGGACGCCCCGGCGGCGGAATAAACGCGCTGCGCGGTGAAAATAATGTTCAGGGTGCTACCGATATGGCTCTGTTATTCCATATTATACCTGGCTATATCGATAGTCCTATGAATACTGCCGCCAATAAAGACCTCCTGTCCTTTGTAAAAGCTGTTACTCCTGGAGCAGCTAAATTGCCAGCGGCTACCATGGAAGAATTCAGGGCAGCAGTGACAGCTGGTATTCCTAACTCAGGATTTAAGGTTAATACCTCCAAATGGGTAGTAAGTACGCTCAAAGCCTGGTATGGAGATGCTTGTACTCCGGCCAATGATTTCGCCTACCATTACCTGCCCAAACGTAATTCAGCTAAAAACTATTCACACATTGCCATGTTTGAGGCTATGGATAAAGGTGAAATAGACGGACTGTTCGTAATGGGATCCAATCCCGTGGTAGGCGGACCCAACGCAAACAAAGAGCAAACCGCTTTGACCAAACTGAAATGGCTGGTAAGTGTTGACCTATGGTTAAACGAAACTGCTGAGTTCTGGACTTATAAAGCCTGGGAGAGGCCTCACGGCGGAACTCATCATATGGAGACTTTCACTCCCAAGGATATCCAGACTGAGGTATTTTTCCTGCCGGCGTGCGCCGTGTATGAAAAAGAAGGTACCGCTGCCCAGACCGGACGTTGGGTCCAGTACCGCTGGAAGGGTGCCGATCCAGTTGGCAAATCCAAATCCGACTTGGCCATAGTTGATGAGCTATCCAAGAAGATACAGGAACTCTATAAGGGCAGCACTCGCCCTGAAGATGAGCCCTTAACCAAAATGACCTGGGGTTATGGTCATGGAGAAGAGCCTGAACCCATACTAGTCGGCTATGAATACAGTGGTTACACTGTAGCCGACAAGAAACCAATCGCGGGAGGTTTTGCCAACCTCAAGGACGATGGCAGTACCGCATGCGGAAACTGGGTATATTGTGGTCAGATGGCCAGCAAAGCGGATGGATCACTTGATTACAAGCCAATGCACCGTGACAACAAAGATAATTCCAAAACCGGCCTGGGACTTTACTCCAATTGGGGTTGGTGCTGGCCAGTTAACCGGCGTATCGTTTACAACCGCTGTTCGGTTAAACCCGATGGTATTACTCCTTGGGAAGGCGATGCCGAGCGGATGTTAATTCACTGGGATGCGGCCAAAGTGTCCGATCCCCTCAAGCCAGAAGTAGTAGGCGCCTGGGTAGGTGACGATGTTTGCGACTGCGCCAAGACATCACCCCCGGATAAGGCAGTACCATTCCTGATGAGACCCGAAGGCACAGGCTGTTTCTTCGCAGCCAAGGCATCATTTAAGGATGGCCCATTCCCAGAACACTACGAACCTTGGGAAAGCCCGGTCCAAAATCTGATGAATCCAATACCAGTAAATCCGGCCACCAAAATCTGGGAGCCTGATAAATTGGGTACCACTGCTGACTTCCCGTTTATCGGTACTACCTACCGAGTAGTGGAACACTGGCAAACCGGAGCACTTACCCGTACCCTGCCGTGGCTGGCTGAACTAATGCCCAACATGTTTGTGGAGATTAGTGAGGAATTGGGTGCCTTAAAGGGTATTAAGAACAATGACAAGGTCATAGTATCAACCACCCGTGGTGACATTGAAGCGGTAGCCTGCGTAACCAAACGCATCAAGCCATATATTATTAATGGCGACCAGTACCACATGGTTGGAGCTGTCTGGCAGTATGGATTTAAAGGCTTTGCCACCGGCGATCCGGCCAACCGTCTGACCCCGCATGTAGGCGATGCCAACACCATGATACCTGAGTACAAAGCCTGGCTTTGCAATATAAGGAGGGCTTAAGTATGGCTAGATTAAAAACCAATTTATATGATTCCAGTAAGTGTACCGCCTGCCGGGGTTGTTTTACTGCTTGTAAGGATTCCAACCAGCTGCCAGCCGAAATGCCTAAATCATATTTTGGCGGTCAGCATATGAGCACCTATGACTCCAAACATGGCGATACCGACCGTAACACTTATACAATGATCCGTTTTACTGAGACCGAAGATCCCGTCGATGGTGTTCGTTGGAATTTCCTGAAGGTACAGTGCATGCACTGTACGGACCCGGAATGCGCTAAGGTTTGCCCCAAACAGGCTTATACCAAGTTGGATTGGGGTGCTACCTTCCATGATGAGGCTAAGTGTATTGGCTGCCAGTATTGCAGTTATGCTTGTCCGTTTGGTATACCCAAGTATCGCAAACACACCGATACAGTAACCAAGTGCACCCTCTGCTATGAGCGGGTAGAAGAAGGATTAACTCCGGCATGTGCCCGCACGTGCGCTCCCGGTGCTATTAAATTTGGTTATCGGGATGAATTGCTGGAAGAAGCCAGGGGCAGAGTCAAATACCTGCGTGCCAATGGTTTCCCGCGGGCAACCATTTACGGCGAGACTGAACTAGGTTCCGGCACCAATAAATTGTATATCTTAACTGACACCCCCGATAAGTTTGGGCTGCCGGTTAAGCCGCAGGTTGAGGGCAATACAATCTTCTGGCAGAATTGGGTTAAGCCCTATGCTGGATGGCTTATTCCCATCGCGCTGGGCGCATCTGCAATAAGCTTCGTCACATCAAGGGTTATTGGCAACAAAAATGGAGCACATGCGGAAGGAGGTCATGAGTAATGCAATGGATTCCGGAATATAGAGATGACGTTCCACGCGTAGAAAGATTTAATTTCCTGGCTCGTATTACCCACTGGAGTCATACCGTGACCTTCCTGTTATGCTTATTTACCGGTTTGATCCTGTTCCTGGACGGGGTTGACTGGTTAGCAGCAATCTTTGGCGGATATAGAGGAGCCGGCTTGGTTCACCGTATAGCCGCCGTGGTCTTAACCGTAACCATACTGACCTCTATGGTAGTTGGTTTTAAGGGCGTAATAGCCTGGATCAAAGACCTGTTCAGGTTTGGCCTGAATGATATCGGATTCCTGATGGTGTTCCCCCTGGAGTTCCTGGGCTTTAAGGTTAAAATCCCCCCTCAGACCAGGTTCAACGGCGGTGAAAAGATGAACTCAGTAGTAACCCCAACCATGGTCTTCCTGCTGATGATAAGCGGTTGGATCATCTGGTGGCCGAGCATTTGGTGGCCCGGCTTGGTAAGGTTCTCTTATTGGACTCATGATTTAGCCATGATATTCGGAACCTTAATGGTATGTATGCACGGTTACCTGGGTTCCTTCCATCCTGGCTCAGGAGAATCCTTCTGGGGTATGTGGAAAGGTACAGTCAGAGCTGACTGGGCTCAGCACCATCATACTATTTGGTACGAAGAGACCTATGGCGATAAGGCTAAATCCGAATAAATATTAGATTAACCAAGGATAATAGCAAACAAGGGGAGTAATACTCCCCTTGTTTTGCATAAAAGGAGTTGCTAATCAATGAAAACGAAGACCCCGATAGATCTGCCTGAAGGGTATCTGGATTTTTTTAAGGCCCTGGAGTCATGGCAAAACCAACAGCAGGTAAAGCTCAAGCAAACATACACACCTCAAGAAATTGATATTAAAAAGATTCTGGTAAACACCAACAGATCCATAATGCAATCAGTCGATTTTGAACTGGAATCCCTAAATTTCCGGGAAGTATTTGCCGGATTATTGAAGTTTCTTGTGGAAGTTCGGCCTGAGATAAAAGCCCAGCTGGCAAAAATAGAATCTGTGGCTGACCAATTGGATTTTGCCCAACTTCCCATTAAGCTCCTGGAAGGTGATGGAGAATATTTTGCTTCCCTGGCGCAGAAATTGGACTTACCCGAAGATCTCTTCGTATTTTGTATCGATCATGCTTTGCGGCCATTTCTTAGATTATGGGCAGCACCTTACCAAAAATCCTTTACCGAAGCCGGATTTGAGGTATGGGACTTCGCTACTGTATGTCCGTTTTGTGCCTCGAAGTCCTATTTCAGCCGTTTTCGCTCCGCTGATGGCAGACGTTTTATGTTCTGTGACCAGTGCTTTAGCGAATGGGAAACTCGGGCTGTATTCTGCGTTCATTGCTCCAACTCCGATCCACAGACCATCCGTTATCTAAGCATTGAAGGATTTCCGGCTTATCAGGCTTTAGTTTGTGAAGAATGCAAGGGATACAGCAAGGCTTTTGATGAACGCAAGAAAGCAATCCGGATCGATCCTTATATAACCAATGTGGAGACGGTGTATCTCGACATAATGGCTCAGGAGCAAGGTTTTACCAGTCATGACGAAGATTAGCTTACCCTAACTCGTAATATTCACAAAGCTGTTGGCTGAGATCTGATATCGTGGTCATAAAAAGACCGGGCAATATGCCCGGTCTTCTTCTAATGCGGCTGTTTTCTAGGATGCAGTTAAATTCAGACTAGACGTTAACCAGCCTAGCGGCTGTATATTTAGCCTTCTCCAAAATCTCTTCTTCATTAAAGGTTTTTATAACTCTATCCTGCATAACAACCTGCCCATTTATAATAACTGTATTCACATCGGATGCTTGTCCCGAATATACCAGATTAGCAATTAGATCGTAACGGGGAATGAAATGGGCCTCATCCGCTTTAACCAGAATAATATCCGCCTTTTTCCCGGTTTCAATGGTACCTATCTGATCATCAATTTTTAATACTTTGGCCCCATTGATGGTGGCCATTTGTAATGCTTGATAGGCTGGTATGATGGTAGGATCCATGTTATTTACTTTATGCAGTAAAGCGCAGGTATGCGCTTCCTGCAGCATATCCAAATTATTATTACTGGATGCGCCATCCGTACCCAATGCAACAACTACCCCAGCCTCCAAAAGACTCGGTACCGGGGCAATACCACTGGCCAATTTCATATTACTTTCCGGATTGTGTACCACTCCCACCCCATACTCTGATAGTATCCCAATATCTTCTTTGGAAAGATGGACACAATGCGCAGCAACGACATGATGCTCAAATAATCCCAACTCCGCCATCTGAGCTATCGGGGTTTTTCCATAAATACGCTGGCTGTCAGCTACTTCAGCAGCCGTTTCAGCCAAGTGGATGTGCATTCCAACTCCCAATTCCACAGCCAAACCAATTACCTGCTTCAGATAATCGGGCGGACAGGTATAGGGGGCATGGGGACCGAGAATAAATCTGATTCTGTCATTTCCGCTGCGGTTCCAATGTTGCACCAGCTCCCGGCTCTCCAATATAGCCTTCTGGCTTTCAGGGCCAACCCCGATCATGCCGCGAGCCAACACCGCTCTTATCCCGGCCCTTTCGACCGCCTCCGCGGCCCTATCCATAAAGAAATACATGTCCGCAAAACAGGTTGTCCCTGATTTGATCATTTCCGCCGCGGCCAGCATGGTTCCCCAGTATATATCATCCCCGGTCAATTTAGCTTCCAATGGCCATATCTTTTTCTCCAGCCATTCCATAAGGGGCATATCATCTGCATAACCGCGCAGTAATGTCATCGCAGCATGGGTATGGGCATTCACGAATCCTGGTAAAGCGATTAGATTGGTACCATCGATGATCAGATCATAATCACTGTTGGGAGCGACACCTTCTGCTACCCCCTGGATGCGCTCGCCATCCACTTCTATGTATCCTTTTTCAATAACCAAATTTTCTTCGGTCATCGGAATGATGCTAACATTTCTGATCAGTAGCCTCATTTTCCCACCTCCGTTGTTAATAGAAGCTGCATTAGACCTTCGTCTGGCCATATGAGGCAAATCCACGCCGCAGCAGTTCAATTTGGTCGGGAGCCAGAGAATGAATTTCACCCAGCTTTTCGGCCATAATAGCTATGCGGGCAGTCTCCTCAGCAATGTAACATACTCTTAATGCTGCTGCCATGTTGGCTCCCACCCCTATCATGCCATGATTAGCCAGGAGAACCGCTGACCCTGATCCCAGAGTCTCCGTCACATTCTGAGCCAGTTGAGCCGTACCGCACACCGCATAGGGAGCTGTTTTTATCTCATGACCAATCACCTGCGCCGTCTCTTCTAAAATAACCGGTACCGACTTGTGAGCCACTGCAAAAGCGGTCAGGTACGGACTATGCACATGCACTATAGCCTTTACATCGCTGCGTTGGGCATATATAGCGGCATGAGTGGGAGTTTCCACTGAAGGCTTCCATTTCCCTTCTACAATATTCCCTGAGAAATCAACCAGTACTACATCATCGATGGTCATGGTATCATAATTCATTCCACTGGGAGTAATCAGTAACCAAGGTCTCTCCTCAACTCTTGCACTAACATTCCCCCAGGTCCCTACTACCATGTTAGATTTGGCAATTTGCTGGGCAGTCTTGAGCACATCCTGACGTTCCTTTAAGTATTGCATATCATCACATTCCTTTAATTCGCAATAGTCCCTCGCGGTAAGGAGGTTCTACAACTCCTGACTCAGTGATTATACCGGTTATTAAGTCTGCCGGAGTAAGGTCGAAGGCAGGATTGTATACATTGACCTCCGGTACGGTAATATAATGGCCGCCTATCCGCCGTACCTCTTCCTGATCGCGTTCCTCAATCTTTATCTTCTCGCCGGAGGGGATGTTTAAATCAATAGTAGAAAAGGGAGCAGCAACATAGAAAGGAATCCGATGATGATTGGCCAGGACTGCCAGAGCATAGGTCCCTATTTTATTGGCAGTGTCACCGTTGGCAGCAATACGGTCTGCACCAGTAATAACCAGGTCAACCTTCCCCTGCTGCATAACAAAGGCGGCCATACTATCTGTAATGAGGCTCAGCGGTATGTTTTCCTCTACCAGTTCCCAAACGGTTAACCGTGCGCCCTGTAATACCGGACGGGTTTCACATACCCATACTTGTTGGACCTTATTGACTTTGTATGCGGCACGGATGACACCCAATGCTGTGCCATAGCCACACGTGGCTAAAGCGCCAGCATTGCATATAGTCAGCACCCTGGACTGATCCGGGAACAGCTTTTGGCCGTTTTCTCCTATCAGGAAGTTGGTATCTATATCTTCGGCGCAAATAGCCTTAGCTTCGTTCCACAAGCGCGCCCTTAGACTGTTAAGGTCCAGCCCCGAATCGGCGGCGAAGACCTTTTTCATACGCTCTATTGCCCAAAACAGGTTAACCGCGGTAGGTCGGGTAGATGCGAATTCGCCGGCAACATTATTGAAGTAGTCTTCCAAGTCACCCTGATCTTGTGCATAGTTTTCCATGGCCAGTGCCATTCCATAAGCTGCAGTCACTCCAATCAAAGGTGCTCCCCTGACTTTGAGTTCTTTAATGGCAGTCACCAGTTCTCTATAATCAGAAATAGCTTCATACTCCACCTGAGCTGGGAGCAGATTTTGATTTAAAATATGGACCTGGTCTCTCTGGTAATAAATGGTCTGTATCATGACTTATTCATCCCGACTTCTTTGGTTATATAATTGCAGTTACAGCTTCGCGGTCCTTTTAAATATTTCAGGGTTTCCATCATAAGGAAACGTACATCGTGCACGCTGTTATTCATGACCTCAACCACTTCTGCATGATTTAGAATATGGGGAGCTATGCCAGCTGCATGGTTGGTGACAATGGATATGTTTGCATAACACATGCCTAACTCGCGGGCCAGGCAAACCTCGGGAACACTAGTCATACCGATGACATTTCCGCCCATCATTTTAAACATGCTGATTTCAGCCGCAGTCTCAAAACGCGGCCCTTCAGTACAAACATACACGCCGCCATTGTGAATTTTCAGGCCGATCTCATTCCCCGCCTGCTGGATAGCCTCCCTAACTACCGGGCAATAGGGGACGGTCATGTCGCAGTGGACCACCCCCTGCTCCCCGCCTTCAAAATAGCTGGTTTTGCGCATCTTGGTAAAATCTAAAAACTGATCGGCCAAAACGTATTCACCCGGTTTACGGTCCAAATGGAGCGATCCCACCGCAGCTGTTGCGATTATGATCTCGACCCCCAGTTGTTTTAGTGCCATTACATTAGCTCTATAATTGACCAGATGCGGCGGAACACTGTGTTTGGCTCCATGACGAGTTATAAAGGCTAATTCTTCACCCTTGTAGTTGCCTATAATAATTTTGACTTCGCCATAAGGAGTCGATTCAATTATCTCACGATAGTCTTCTAGAATTTTAGGTGAATAGAGTCCAGTTCCACCGATTAATCCAATTTTGGGCATAGATATTACCTCTCTTTCAGCAATTATTTTTCAAATAATGCCCGGGCAAATATTTCCGGGGAAAAATCCCTTAGGTCTTCGAGGGTTTCCCCGATTCCTACCATCTTCACGGGTATACCTAGTTCCTGGGCCACCGCTATTACAATTCCGCCTTTAGCCGTGCCATCCAGCTTGGTTAGAATGATACCTGTAACCCCAGTTGCTTCCCTGAATAGCTTGGCTTGACTCACTGCATTCTGACCAGTGGTAGCGTCCACAACCAGGAGCACTTCTTGTGGAGCATCGGGTAGTTCTCGCTCAATCACTCTTCTGACTTTGCCGATTTCTTTCATAAGATTGGTTTTATTTTGAAGTCGGCCGGCAGTATCTATTATCAATATGTCGGTTTTTCGGGCCCGGGCGGCACTGATAGCATCAAACACAACCGCTCCTGGATCCGATCCTTCCTGATGTTTGATCAACTCCACCCCTACCCGGTCAGCCCATATTTGCAGTTGGTCGATAGCTGCTGCCCTGAACGTATCTCCAGCCGCTAACATTACCTGCTTGTTTTCATTTTTAAAACGATAAGCCAATTTAGCAATTGAAGTTGTCTTTCCGGCTCCATTCACCCCAACTACCAATATAACCGCCGGGTTACCCCCTGATATTTTCAAGGGTTCGGGATCGTTTCCCAACATTAAAGTAATCTCAGTTCTGATGAGTTCGGTAACCTCTTCCGGTTCCCTAATCTTTTGTTTAGCCGCAGCTGTCTTGATCTTGCCCACCAAATCAAGGGAGGTTTGCATGCCCACATCGGATTGAATAAGAATATCTTCAAGCTCTTCCCAAAACTCATCATCTAATTTACGAGTGTTTTTAATAAGATTATCAATTTTCTCCCCGATATTTTTTCGGGTTTTACTGAGCCCGATTTTGAAGCGGTCCATCAAACTGACTTTATTTTTGGCAACTGATCCTGTATCGGCACCGTCCATCTCCTGTCCTTCTACAGCTATCTCGGAGGAGGATCCGGTGGCTATATCGGGTTTGTGATCCTCAGTATCAGCCTCATTAGTTGTTTTTTTACCCCTCATAAATTTTTCGAATATCGACGTTTTTATGATCTCTTCAGTATCTGCTTCTGCCTCCTCGGCTGTCTCTTCAAGCGAATATTCGTCTGTAAAAGTTGGATCTATTTCGTCACCAGCCTCTTTTTTGCTGCGCTTAAATTTATCAAAAAATGCCACTTGCTCATCACCCCAAATATTAATTATGAATATTAAAAGAGTCTTATCCGGCTAGGCTCTGCGCTTCCTGGTACTGAATAGATAATACCGAGGAAATACCCTCCTGAGGCATGGTTATTCCGTATATATTGCTGCCGGCCTCAATCGTTGCCGGGCGGTGGGTAATCACTATAAATTGCGTGTCCCTGGACATAGCTCTTAAAAAATCGGCAAATCTCTGCAGGTTAGCTTCATCCAATGATGCATCTATCTCATCCAATATACAAAAAGGGGCTGGTTTGATTCGTAAGAGAGCAAAGATAAAAGCAATACAGGTTAGAGCCCTTTCCCCACCCGATAATAAGTTTAATGATTGACTTCGTTTACCGGGCATTTTAACTACTATCTCTACTCCGGCGGTCAAATCGTCCACAGCGGTTATCTCTAAATGGGCATCGCCCCCATTGAATATCTCCCTGAAGATCTTATTAAAGCTCTCATTAGCCAGTTTCATAAACTCGCCAAAATTGGCGGCCATTATTTTCTCGGTTTGGTTAAGAAGTGTTTCCAACGAGGATTTGGCTGTAGTTAAATCATCAGTCTGCTGGTATAGAAAATCGTAACGGACCTTTAGGTCATCATATTCTTTTATGGAATCAATATCAACCGCTCCAAGTTCATCTATTTCAGAACGTAAATCTTCAACCTGTTTGCGATAATCTCTCATTTGCCGAGGAGATATGCTGCTTTCCTCAGCAATACTGTCCTCACCCGGATACTTCTCATGCCATTGCGCTTGTATGCCCTCCAGTTCTGTCTGCAGCCTCACAACCTTTAACTCTAACGTCCTAATGTAATCTTGTAGATCTTCCAATTTTTTTGAACCTTCGGCAATTTTCACATCCATCAATTCCAGCGATTGCAATAATTCAACTTCGTCCCGTCGAATTCCCTCCAGGGCTAAAATTACTCCATCCAAACCCTTTTGAAAGTCTTTAATTTGTTCGGCGGTGCCCTCAATGCCCTGCAACTGAGCAACAATTTCTTTATCTAAACGAACCTGTAATTCCTGAGCTTCGCGAACGGATTGCTGATAAGAAGTCTTTACCCGTTGAAATTGGGCTATATTTTGCGAATTATTTTCCAGGTCCCTTTTCTTCATCAATAACTGTTCTTCATAGGAGGAATATCTCTCTTTCTTAACCTCAAAGTCCCTTCGGGATATTTCCATCGCCACTTTCAACTGGTCACTTTGGTCATCTATCCGACTGTTTTGGTCCAGATGTTCCTGGAATTTTTTCTTAACATCCTTTAATTGAACTTCTGCCAACTCAATAATTTGGTCCACTTCAGCTATTTCCTGTTGATGGGAATCCCGATCCCCATTTGCCTGGGCGATTAAGTCCATAAGCCGTTGCTCTTCTTCCCCTGTAATCTGTAGTTGGAAGTTTCGCTCCGTCTGCCCCTTTTTTAACTCGGCCAGTAGAATCTCTTCCTGCTTAACCAGTTTGGCTTGTTCATACGACTTGGAACGGTTTTCTTCCTCCCCCCGGAGAACGGTTCCCAGCTGATCCTTTAAGTACTTTCCCTCTTGCCGGCGCTGTATCATATTGGGCTTGGCCTGGCTGCGAATTCCCCCGGTTATAGCGCCGCTGATATTTATGGTTTCACCTTCCATGGTGACGATTCTAAAAGGATATGTATATTTCTTAAATATTCTTAAACCACTGGTCATATTATCTACAACTAATGTGCGTCCCAGAAGATGTTTGATAGCAGGAGTATTTTCCTGATCATATTGAACCAGTTCAGCTGCTATCCCAATTAGTCCTGATTCTTTTCTGATAGCCTTTTGTATTTGTTGGGGTATTTCGGTATACCTTAGATTATCCAGAGGCAGAAACGTTACCCTCCCCCAGCGTTTACTTTTCAGAACTTCAATCGCTGATCTAGCGGTATCGGCGCTGTCTACTACAATATTCTCAATAGCTGCTCCCAGCGCAATATTAATTGCCAATTCCATTCCTGACGGTACATCAAACAAATCGGCGATCAGTCCCTTGACACCGGGAAGATTTGTTTCCCCCCGTTCACGAGCCAGAAGCAGTGACCTGACCCCTTCTGAATATCCGACATGGCTATTGTGCAGCTCTTCCCATACAGAAATTTTTCGCTCTAAAACCGAACGTTGGCGGGCAATATTCTTACCGTCATTTTCTAATTCCAGCAATTTCATTTGGTATGTTTGCAAACGCCCATCGACTTCATCTATATTCTTGGCAGCCCTCTGTCCGGCAGCTATCAAGCTGTCCTTCTGCTCCTGTAATTCGTTGATTGTATCCAATGAAACTTCTATAAAAGCTGCTTTTTCTTCGAGCCTTATCAGTGATCTTTCTTTCTTTTCTAGAGACCTTCTAATTTTCCCTTCCAAGTCTATTATGGCATTCTTTAGGTTCGATTCCTGGTTGGCCCGGTCAAAGATCTGGCGATTATTATCATCTATATCCTTCTCTTGCTGAGCAATGACAGCTTCCAGTTCTGCTAAGTCTTGCTGCAAATTCTCTAAATCTGACTGTCTTTTTGCAAGTAAGATCCGTTCCTGTTCAATATCAGCTATTTTCTGTTGCAGGTCCTGGTCCAATTTTTCCAGCATTGAACAATATTTATAGTAATCCTGCTGGGCTAGCTGAATTCTCTCCCGATTGTTTCTAATTCTTTCTTGATTAAGCTTGACCTCTGAACTCATTTTATTGATGGTGGTTTCCAATCCGAATTTACTCTCTTTGGATTGGTTTAACCTGGAGCGATTTTGCTCTTGCTGATGAGCTAAGGCCTGCCGCTCACTGGTTAAAATCTCTTGGCGGGAAGACAAGTCGGTAAACTCCATCTGACTTGTTTCTAATTCCACGCTCTCGGCAGCAATTTTATCCGCCATCTGCCGGATTTGACCGGCGATAACCAGCCGGTCCAGTCGAACGAATTCATCTTTCAAACTGATATAGACACGGGCTTTCTCGGCTTTACGAAAGAGGTCGGACTTACGGCTGCGGAGTTCTATAAGAATATCTTCAACCCGCAGCAAGTCCTGGGCCGTTGACAGTATTCGTTGCTGTACTTCGTCTTTTTGCTGACGGTAGTGCATTGTACCCGCAGCCTCTTCCAACATTAACCGCCTCTCAAAGGGCTGCCCATTCAATACCCTCTCCAGTTCACCCTGACTAATTATAGAATAACCTTTTTTCCCCAAACCGGTATCCGTGTACAGTTTGACTATATCCTTCATGCGTACCCGGGCTTTATTTAAATAAAATTCACTTTCACCGGAACGGAATATTTTACGGCTTACGGTAATTTCATTGTAGGGTAAGGGAAGAATGCCTCCAGAGTTATCCATAGTCAAGTCGACCTGAGCCATTCCAAGCCCCTTCTTCTTATCGGTGCCGTTGAAAATTACATCCTCGTTTTTATATCCCCGCAATGAACGGACATTGGCCTCACCCAAAACCCAGCGTACTGCATCGACAATATTACTCTTCCCGCAGCCGTTGGGGCCGACAATGATATTAATGCCTGCATCGAAATTGAGTTCGGTCTGGTCGGCAAACGATTTAAATCCTCTTATGTCCAACCTTTTCAGATACACCCTATTTCTCCCCCAAAACAATCTCCTGAACATTTCCTGCACGCAGGGCGATATCCGTGTCCCCGGTTTTTTTACCAGTCCGCCCTCTGTTATATTCAGGTTCAAATATGCTAAATCAATTCCCCAATCCTTAATCTAATGCCCGGACCAAGGGGAGTCTTAATGTTAATAAATTCTACCAAAAAAGCTTAAAACCTTTATCAGGAAAAACCATGGAACAATGATCGAGCCATAAAAAGCTGGCGATTGTAACCCTAACTAGAAACTTTATCTTAAATCATGAAGTTCAAACCCTGAATATATTCCTCCCGGGTCAGCAATAGCCCGGTTCCAACGCTCCCACTTCCCCTTATAGAAACGCTGCCGGGTATTTGATCGCAGCCTGTAACCGATAGGCTTTCGAGCATGAATTCCTTTTGCAGGTGCAACATGTTGCTGCGCCGCCAGCCGGTCATTTTGGATACATCCTTATGGTTTACGTAGATTGACATTTCTTGGTCAGCTCCATATTCCTGACGGAAGCGGCTTATTACCAAACGTGCCTGGTCCTGGAATATCCGCTGCTCCACCAACTCACCAAAACTGCTGTGAAATGGTCCCGCCTGGATTACATCTGGTTTTCGCAATTCCTCTCCAGGATAAAGGCCAATGCGTATTACCGGTATATTTTGTTTACTAAATAGAAGGAGCATGTCTTTGCATGTGTCAACTGCTTCCTGCAGATCAAGAGGAAAATAGCTCCCCCTCTTCCACATCATATCCAGTTTGGTGCCTGCCAGCACCAGGGTTGGGTAAATGCGGACTGCCTGTGGTCTAATCCTCACTACCTGTCGGGCAGTCTCCATGTCCTGGATATAAGAATCACCGGGCAGTCCTATCATTAATTGGATACCCAGCTGGAAATCACCTGTCTTAATATACTCGCAGCTCTTGTATACATCCTCCGCACTATATTGACGTCCTGAGGCCCTTAACACATCATTGCTAAGCGATTGTACCCCGAGCTCAATGGTTTTTACCCCATACTCTTTCAATAAATCCAGATTTGCTTCATTAATACAGTCGGGCCGGGTTGAAATTCTAATTGCCTTGACTTTGCCTTGTTTAATATAGGGGCGAACTGTGCTCAGGTATGCCTCCTGCAGGTCCATATCCACGGCTGTAAAACTGCCCCCAAAAAAAGCCACTTCAATCCAGGCACTCTCTGAGATGGTCTGCAAATGGATCTCTATCTTATTAATAACCTCGGCGGGCGTAGGGGGTCCTTGCTGATTGGCAATTATCTTCTGATCACAGTAGATGCAATCGTAGGGGCAGCCTAAGTGAGGAATGAATATGGGAATATTAAAATGTTTGATTTCCGACCTAATTCTACTCAAATCAGTCGTTCCATTATACTTCCGTCTTCGAGAGCTATCCCGGCAGCATTCTGTTCGGCTTCTTTTTTGCTTTTCCCCTGCCCGCTGGCCAGTAATTCGTCCATAAAATATACCCCTGCTACAAAATGCTTGGAGTGAGCGGGCCCAGATTCGCTTATTATCCTATAATGGACATTGTATCGGCTGCGGGATTGCACATATTCCTGCAAGCGTGACTTATGGTCTTGATAATCACCTCGGGCAGTTTCTTCAATTAACGGCTGAAGATACTTAAGAATGAAATGTCGCGCGCTGTCAAGACCTTGATCAAGATAAACAGCACCAATAACTGCTTCTACCGTGTCGGCCAGGATTGATTTGCGCTTTCTCCCCCCGGACATGTCTTCCCCCCGGCCCAACATCAAGTAGTTGCCTATATTGATCTTATTCCCGATCTCTACCAGTGCCTTTTCACATACTACCTTGGCTCTTATCTGGGTTAAATCACCTTCGGGTTTATCGCTGAAATTTATGTACAAATATTCTGCCACAACAAAGTCCAGAACCGCATCACCCAGAAATTCTAAGCGCTGGTTATTGACCGCGGCACTTTTTTCCTGAGCATAGGAAGGGTGGATCAATGCGGTACTGATCAATTCTATATTGTTGAAGTTGAGTTGGAGATCACTAATTAATGATCTGGCATGGGCCTGGCTCATCTGTTCACCTGCTGCAAATTCGGCGGCGGCTAGCGCCCCAATTTTATTTTAATCATTATATTACAGTGCCTTGCTTAGGGCTAGTTTCTGGTTTTCGACCATATTCTTGAGAACGCATTGTTGGGCAATACCTAGTCCACTGGAGACCGCTTCCCTTTTTGAACTTCCGTGGCAGACAATGCTCACCCCATTGATTCCCAGGAGAGGTGCCCCTCCCACCTTGCTGTTATCTAATTTCCCAAAAAATGATGGCAATTTACCCATCTCCTGATAGAATAAGGCTCCAACCAATTTAGACAATCCTTCCATCCCTTTAAGCAGTATATTACCCACAAAACCGTCGCAAACTGCAACATCGGCTTTAGCAGAAAAAAGGTCAGCGGCTTCAACATTACCCACAAAATTAATTCCCTTTTGCTGATTCAATAATTCAAAGGTGTCCAGGCTCAGCTTGTTGCCCTTGCCTTCTTCCTCTCCGTTATTTAATAGGCCCACCCGCGGACTTTCAAGCCCAGTCAGCATTGAGGCATAGACGCTGCCCAGCAGAGCAAACTGGACTAATTGGGCTGGCCGGCAATCTACATTAGCACCGACATCGAGGAGTAGTATGCTTTTACCGGTAATAGTAGGTACCTGGGCTACGATTGGGGGCCGCTCAATATTGTTCAACCTTCCCAAAATAAGTGTAGCCGCCGCCATCTGGGCTCCGGTGCTGCCACATGATACTATTGCATCGGCCTTACCTTCCTTAACCAGACGAGTGGCAACCGCTATGGATGAGTCTTGCTTCTTACGCAAGGCGGTTACTGATTCGTCCATTCCCATAACCTGACTGGCATTGACCAAACCAACTCTTTCCCTGTCATAAGTATGCTTATCCAATTCTTTTTGAACAACTTCCTCCTGCCCGACCAGTAGCAATCCCGCATCGGACGTCTCCAAAAACATGATAGCCCCGGCCACGATTTCCTGAGGGGCAAAATCGCCGCCCATTGCGTCAACAGCAATAATCATATACATCCTCCTCGACGGTTCCGCAAATAACTTGGCCTGGAGCCAAATTTACTGATTTCTGCGAAAACGTTCATTATTTTCTCCACCTAAATAATACCAAATCGAAGATATAAATAAGAATAGCTAAACACTTTTACATATAACAAAAACAAAAAGTAAGACATAGCTTAGAGCTAACGCTTACTTTTTCGTCCTGATGCTATTATGTTATGGTTATATAACATTCTTACCTTTATAGAAACCACAACTCAGACAAGCACGATGTGGCAGCATGAGATCATGGCACTGTGGGCAGGCTACCAAACCGGGGGCCTCTATTTTCTTCCATTCAGACCGGCGTTTATTTTTACGGGCATGGGACTGTCTTCTCTTAGGAACACCCATTTATTAAACCTCCTTTCCTACCTTGATTGACTTCAATTTATCCCAGCGGGGATCTGTCTTGTCTTCTTCACAATTACAATTTTGCCCATTTCTATCCTGCCCGCAAACCGGGCATAAGCCCTGGCAGTTTTCCTTGCACAGGGGGCAAATCGGAAGAGCCATGAACACCGCCTGCTGGATTTCAGCATCGATGTTAGCCTCATCACCATCAAACAGGACGAAACCTTCATCAGCATTGCCAGCTATGTTTTTGTTGTTTTCAACCAACACCACATCTAATTCTGTAACGACTGGATAGATAAACTCCTGCAGACAACGAGCACAGGGCAACTGAATCAATGTTTTCAGGCTGCCTTTTCCTGTGAATATCGTGCCTGTGTTTTCCACCAGTAATGTACCCTCAATAGGAGCCACAAACTTGCCGCCTATTTTATCCAGGTACTGGTCATTACCCGGGGTGAATAGCGCGAATTCTTCTGTTTCGCGGGGATGAAGCTTCAGCCTTCTTAAGTTGAGTTTCATCATTACACCTCATGAACCGTATGAAAACAACATTTTAATTATAATGCTGTCCAAACAGCGTGTCAATAAAGCGATGGCTTGTTTGGGTCAATAAAATAGGCCCTGCCGGATTAACAGCAGGGCCATTAAGTCAATCAATCAATTATTTGGCGAGACTCAATGTGTCACGGGCTATAACCAACTCTTCGTTGGTGGGAATTACGAATATTCTCACCTTGGAATCAGCATCCGCTACATCAACCTCTTTACCGCGTACATTATTCTTGGCAGCGTCCATCTTGATTCCGAGATATTCCAGGTCCTTGCAGATATTTTCACGCATGCCTATACCATTTTCGCCAACTCCAGCGGTGAAGACCAGGCAGTCACAGCCGTTTAATTTGGCGATATAGTTGCCGATGTATCCCTTAACTTGTTTGTAGTATACTTCCAGGGCCAGATTGGCTCTTTCATTGCCAGCATCGGCGGCTTCCTGGATATCACGCAGGTCGTTGGAAACACCTGATAAACCCAGTAAGCCAGACTTCTTATTAAAGTAATTGTTGGCCTCGTTGGCATCCATGTTTAGTTTGTCCATAAGATAGAAAACGATAGCCGGATCTATGTCACCGGAACGAGTGCCCATTACTAATCCTTCTAACGGGGTAAAGCCCATTGAAGTGTCTACAACTTTACCGTTGGAAATCGCAGCCATGCTGGCGCCGTTTCCTAAATGCAAAGTAACTATTTTGCAGTCTTCATAAGCCTTGCCCAACATATCTGCAGCACGATGGGCTACGTAGTAATGAGAAGTGCCGTGGAAGCCATAGCGTCTCACTTTGAATTTCTCATATACATCATAGGGCAGTGCATACATATAATATTCGGGGCTCATGGTCTGATGGAATGCTGTGTCGAAAACTGCCACATGGGGTACATTAGGCATTAATTCCTGACACGCTTCAATACCCATCAGGTTGGGGGGATTATGCAGGGGAGCTACGTCAAAACAGTCGCGGATAACCTTCTTAACATGATCATCGATTACTGCGGAAGCGGCGTATTCTTCACCGCCATGAACCACACGGTGTCCGACTGCCCCAATCTCGTCCATGCTCTTGATACAGCCATATTCGGGATTAACCAAAACGTTTAATACCAGTTTCATACCTTCAGTATGGTTGGGTAAGTCCTGTTTGATGAGAACATCATCTTTGCCGGTAGGCTCATGTTTTAGAGTGGTGCCGGGGATTCCTACCCGATCAACCAATCCTTTGGCCAGTACGGATTCATCAGTCATATCAAAAACCTGATATTTGATTGACGAACTACCCGCGTTAACAACCAAGACCTTCATTACAAAACTCCTCCTTCATTTAAATAGAGATGTATAACCTGGATCTAGTATAAAGCCTACTTTGTTTAGGCTCTAACTGCAGTAATAGCAACCACATTTACCACGTCAGCAACACTGCATCCTCTGGACAGGTCATTGACTGGTTTATCAAGGCCTTGCAGTATTGGTCCGATAGCTTCTGCTTTGGCAAATCTCTGCACCAGTTTGTATCCGATATTGCCGGCTTGCAAATCTGGGAACACCAGAACGTTGCATTGGCCCGCTACTGGGCTGCCGGGTGCCTTGGAGGCGCCTACACTGGGAACCAGAGCGGCATCAGCCTGGAATTCGCCATCGACTTTCAGTTCAGGGAATCTTTCCTTAGCCAACGCGGTAGCTTTGGCAACTTTATCTACTACATCATGGCTGGCGCTTCCTTTAGTAGAGAAAGACAGCATACCGACTTTGGGATCAGGGATGCCACAAACGGTGGCTGCGGTGCCTACGGTTGATTTGGCAAATTCAGCTAATTGTTCTGCGGTAGGAACCGGCGTTACCGCGCAGTCTGCGAACACCAATAAACCATTATAGCCTAAATCACAATTGGGAACGATCATGACGAACGCCCCAGATACGGCAGATATTCCAGGAGCGGTTTTGATAATCTGTAAAGCCGGTCTCAGAACATTACCTGTGGTATTTTCAGCTCCGGCTACCTCTCCGTCGGCTTTGCCCATTTTTACCATCATCGATGCAAAGAAGAGCGGATCCAGCATAGAATCCCGGGCTTTGTCCAGGTCGACACCTTTGCTCTTGCGCATCTCGTAAAAGGCCTGAACGAAATCGTCAAAGTAAGCTGATTTGACCGGATTAATTACTTCTGCCGCGCTGATATCAGCACCTGCATCGGCGGCAGCAGCTTTCACCGCACTCTCGTCCCCTAACAGGATAACGTTGGCAATCTTGGCCGCCGCTATGTCCTTAACTGCCAAAAGGGTCCGCTTTTCGGTACCTTCCGGAAGAACGATAGTCTTGGCTGCCTTAGCCGCATTTGCCTTGATTTGTTCCAATAAACTCATGATCAATCCTCCTTATTTTTTCCATCGCCAAATAGCTCTAACGGGCTATTTAACGGTTTTATCATTCGCAATTTGTTATGAACCTTGTCTAATGTGTTATTATAATAAAAATTTAAGCAAGGATAAAATTATGTCTGTTTTAGGTATAATCGCTGAATTTAATCCCTTCCATAATGGACACCATTATTTCATCCGGTCTGCTCAGCAGGCATGTGATTGCGACGCTACCATTTGCGTCATAAGCGGCAACTTCGTTCAGAGGGGCGAAGCCGCCATATGTAATAAATGGACTCGCGCCCACATGGCTTTACACGCAGGTGCGGATCTGGTTATTGAAATACCTTTTTGCTTTTGTGTCCGCAGTGCTTATTTTTTTGCCCGGGGTGCTATTCATTTACTGAATGCAACCAAGGTTGTTAGCCATTTGGCGTTTGGCAGTGAAAATGGCCGCCTGGATGAATTACAGACCATTGCTGCCACAATTGCCAACGAGAATCCGGAATACAAAGCTATCCTAAGAAATTTCTTGTCTCAGGGAATGAATTTCCCCACAGCCCGTTCCAAGACTGTTCAAGCGGTTGCCGGTGAGTCTATCAGCGACATAGATTCAATTATCATGCAACCTAATAATATCCTGGCCATTGAATATTTGCGCGTCCTGTTGCAAGACAAAATTTCTATCGAACCCCTGACCGTACGTCGAGTAGGATCCCAATATAACAGCCTGGAATTATCCTGCTTTGCCAGTGCCAGTGCTATACGCCATACCCTTTTGAATAATCCAGGTAATCCAGATAATTCCCAATTTATGCCCTACCCTGCCTTTACTTTGCTACAGCAGGAGATACAGGCCGGGCGCGCACCAGTTCGTTCGGCAGCGCTGGAGCAAGTATTGCTCGCCAAGCTGCGCACCATGTCGTTGAACCAGCTACGTGAAATATACGAGATAAGCGAGGGCTTGGAACATCGCATCCGCAGGGCCGCTATTGCCTGTGGCACACTGGAACAACTACGTCATATGATTAAAAGCAAGCGCTACAGTCTGACCCGCATCAACCGGCAGTTACTCTATGTACTGCTCAATGTCGAAACCCAAAAAATGAATAGTTTTGACCAGCATGGGCCATTATACTTTCACATCTTAGGATTTTCTACAAAAGGTCGGGAAATCCTGCAAGAGATAAAAAATAAATCATCCCTAAGGATATTAAATCGAGGCGGCGATGTTAAAGATGCTTATCGTGATAAAAACCACCCTATTCTACAAGCCATGCTGGAATTAGATGTTCAGGCTACTGACATATACTCTCTATATTATCCAAATATCGTTCACCGTTATGGGGCTCAGGATTTTACCACCTCACCGCTTTTCATAAATCTCCCCACTCCTGGCAGAGGAGTCTAGTTCTCTATTAATGATAACTTGGATTTAATCTCCTGGACCTTTTCTTCCGCCGCTCTTCTGCCCAAATCAACAATTTCTCT
>CAZOZX010000009.1:0-39248 GCA_964584415.1 uncultured Syntrophomonas sp. | reverse complement strand
GGCAGCCCTGGCAGCGATAAAGATAAACGTTGACATAGCGCCGGTTACCAAACCGACCGCTGCTTTCACCGCTAGTCCTCTGGCCGGCAATGCTCCGCTGGTCGTCTCCTTCATAAATCAGTCCACCGGTTCCGGGACCTTAAAATATGCCTGGGACTTCGATAATGACGGCACCACCGACTCCACCACCATCAATCCGATTCATTATTATGATGTCCCGGGGGTCTACTCGGTAAAGCTGACCGTAACCAACAGCGCCGGCAGCGATGAAGAACTAAAGACCGCTTACATCCAGGTGAATCCGGCCAGACCGATCAATTTCAACGATATAAACACCCACTGGGCGCGGGCCAATATTGAGAAACTGGTGGCGCGGGGGGCAGTCAGCGGCGATCCGGATGGCAGCTTCCGACCGGATGCCACCATAACCCGGGCCGAATTTGCCACGATGCTGGTCAAAGCTTTCCGGTTCGATCCCCAACCCGGAAAAATATTTGCCGATACGGCCAGTCACTGGGCCCGGGACAACATAGCCACCGCTACCGCTTTAGGCATTTTATCCGGTTATGATTCATACACCTTCGGCCCTGATGATCCCATCACCCGCGAGCAAATGGCAGTGATGATCACCAAGGCAGCCGGTTTAACGCAGTCATCAACTGGAACGGTATTTACCGACTCCAACCAGATTTCAGCCTGGGCCCGGGATGCTGTCGCTAAAGCCATAGGAAATCTGATCATGACTGGTTATCTTGATAACACCTGGCGGCCCCAGGGCAGAGCCACCCGGGCTGAGGCGGTTACGGTAATTATCAACGCCTTAAAGATTTAGTCGATTGCCTCAAAAGGCATCGCTACCGAATATCCCAACCTGATGCAACTGTTAACGTAAGCTCTATCTTCGAAAGGGGTGATAACCTGCAAGGTGAGAAACCTGATAATTTGGAGAGGAGGAGACAAAAAAGTGAAACGATCTATCAAAACATTTTTCGGAATGCTGCTGCTAGCCTTGATGTTCCTGCTTCCAGCGGTTATATTCCCGTCCGACGCCAGCGCCGCCACTACCAGCATAACTATTAAGAAGATGGCGGTAGACGGCACCACCATACTGAGCCAGAAAACCGTGACCTACCAGGAACTGATGTCCGGAGTTCTGGGTGATGGAACCCCGATGTCCATATTGGGCGATGGGGCAACCCATTACTATCACCAGGGGCCCATTTTTGTAAACAACGCTGACGACGCAACTGAACAGATGCTGCGCTGGAATCCCGAGGAGAACGCTAGTATCCTGGACAAAGATATGGGTGCCGTCAAGGGAACCAATGTTAAGGATCTTTGCGATCTGGTCGGCGGTATGTCGGCCGGGGAGACCGTCACAATTACTGACCCAATCGGTTTTGCCAAGACTTTTGCTTATGAAAATGTGTATGAATATTCAGACCGTGAGGGTCCAATGGCGGTCTGCTGGTATAAGAACGGTTTGTATCCTGATAGCGGCTATACTGAAGGTATGCGCTTGGTATGGTTTGCCGATACATCGGTCAATCCCTGGGGTTACCACGTTTTCGGCAATTGGGACTGGCATGAAGCAGCCGCCGAAGAATATTGGTATTATTTCTGGAACAGTGCTACCGAAAAATATCCTACCACCACCGGACTTTCGGTCCAGAACGTCTCGGAAATCATAATCTACAGTGATGATCCTGTACCCGCTCCAACCGCGGCTTTCAGCGCCACCCCTACCACTGGCACTGCACCGCTGACGGTAAGCTTTACCGATGCCTCTACCGGCATCGCCCCATTGAGCTGGGCCTGGGACTTCAATAATGATGGTGCCACAGACTCGACCCTGCAGAATCCCAGCTATGAATATGCTGCCGCTGGGACCTATACCGTCAAACTGACAGTAACCAATGCCGCCGGCAGTAATGATGAGATCAAGACCGATTACATCACCGTGACTCCTGCCCCGGTAGCACCAGTGGCAGCCTTCACAGCGGATAAGACTTCGGGGGCAGCCCCGCTGACGGTCAGCTTCACCGACCAGTCCACCAACACCCCGACTTCCTGGGCCTGGGATTTCAATAATGATGGAACGGTGGATTCAACCGAACAGAATCCCAGTTATCAATACACTGCAGCTGGACCTTACACCGTTAAGCTGACGGCAACCAATTCCGTCGGCAGTGATGACGAGATCAAGACCAGCTACATTACGGTAATCGTCTATACCGATTTCCCCATCCAGTTGATCGGTAATTCGACCATTAACCTGAGCAAAGCTGACATGGATGCCATGCTGAACACTGCCAACACCTACACCGATGGCAGCGGCAATGTGTTTGAGGGCGTACCGCTGCAGCAGCTGATTGCCAAGGTCGATGACAGTGATCCGGCAACGCTGAATGAGTCCCTGCTGGGAACTTACAAAATTACATTCACCGGTCTGAACCAAAACGGTACGATCTTCGAAAGGATTGTTGCTGCGGGTGACTGGGCAACCCCCTTCAAAGATGGAACCATCCAGACCAATGACTTATTCATCGCTACCAAAGTAAAAATCGGCGGGACCGGTGATTTTGTTGATCTGCCGGCAGTTAATCCGGGCAACATCACCAGGAATTGGCGTCCGGCTATAGTAAGCGGTAATAATATTAATATTTCAGCAAATTCATACCGAGTCGGTGGTTTATACAAAATCGAACTGACAGGTATCACCCCGGTAGCCCCAACCGCTGCTTTCAGCGCGGACAAGACCTCCGGGACTGCTCCGCTGACGGTGAACTTCACCGATGCCTCCACCGGTACTACGCCGCTGACTTATGCCTGGGACTTCAATAATGATGGCGAGGTTGATTCGACCCTACAGAATCCCAGTTATCAATACGCGGCAGCCGGAACCTATACCATCAAGCTGACGGTAACTAATTCCGCCGGCAGTGATGATGAGATCAAGTCCAATTACATCACCGTCAACCCAGCACCGGTAGCCCCGGTAGCCGCCTTCACTGCGGACAAGACTTCGGGGGAAGCCCCGCTGACGGTCAGCTTCACCGATCAGTCCACCAACGGTCCCACCGCCTGGGCCTGGGATTTCAACAATGACGAAATCGTTGACTCAACTGACCAGAATCCATCCTTCATATATGACACCGCCGGTACCTATACGGTCAAACTGACCGTCACCAACGACGGCGGCAGCGATGATGAGATAAAAACTAATTACATCACGGTGAGTGCCGCCCCTACCACCGATGTGCTCTATGAAGGCACGGTGACATTGACCACTGGTGCAACCTTCGATGTGACCGCCTACAACTCTACAGTTGGCTACACCGTCGCCGAAACCACTCCCTTAGGGGCTCTCCAGGCCACCGGTTTGACCTATGGTGTAACCGACAAGAATTACGCCACCTCCGGTGCATTGCTCCTGGACAATGTAAGCACCTATCTACGTGACGGAACCAACAAAGTCTACTGGTATGCATATGTAAATGATGTCTATAAAGACGGGTATAACAACGCCGCTGGCGCCCTCAACCTAATTCAATTAGCTGATGGCGACCGGGTCGAGTTCTACTATGCAGCCGGGATTACTACACCGACCGATCTGACTGCGGTTAAGGCTGCTGCTATCGCTGCCGTCAAAACGGTGGTCGATGTTGTTGAGCCGATGGATGTGCTCTATGATGGAACCGTAAATCTGACCCCGGGTGAAACCTTCGAAGTGACTGCGTATAACTCGGCAGTTGCATATACAGTCAGCGAGACAACCCCACTGGGGGCACTGCAGGCTACCGGCCTGGCTTATGATGTGACCGATAAAAAATTCGCCGAATCCGGCGTCTTGCTATTGGACAACATAGGCGATTACGACTATGTAAAAGGCGGCAGCAAATGGCTGGCTTACGTCAATGATGTCTACAAGGATGGATACGCTGCTGCTGCAGACGCCCTCAACATTATTGAATTAGCTCATGGCGATCGGGTTGAGTTCTATTACGCGGCCGGGATAATCGATCCCACCGATTTGAATGCGGTTAAGGCTGCGGCCACCGCCGCCGTCAAAACGGTAGTCTCAACCGGTGTTACTCCCACCGACTGGACCTTGCAGTTGGAAGGAGCTCAAACCCAATCGGTAAACAAAGCCTATTTTGAGAATGGGCTGGCCTGCCCTAATTCTGGACACCAGATATTTTGGACCGACGATAAAGGCACTCCCGAGGATACCAGCGACGATGATGTCTGGGGCGGCGTGCCGCTCTGGCTGCTGGTCGGGATGGTTGATGACGATCCGGATGTCGGGCCACTCCACTTCAACTTCAGCGATGATCTGGCTGCTCAGAACTATGACATTACCGTAATCAGCGGCGACGGTTGGTCGACCACCCTGGACAGCGCCGCTATAGCCCGCAATGACGGCTATATTGTGGCCAATACCCTCAATGGAGAGCCGCTGCCGCTGCGGACTGAAGCAGATAAACCTTGCTGGCCGCTGCACCTGAAGGGTTCTCTCATCTCCGGTGGACAGCAGGTGGGCAACATTGTCCGTATCGAACTCACTGGTCTGCCTGAACCAGCCCTGGGATGGACCCTGGAGATGATTGGTCAAGTGGGCGACACCATAACCCAGGAAGAATTCGAGGCCGGCCTGGCTTGCTCCACTTCGGGGCATCTGGTTCAATGGACCGATACTAAGGCTACAGTTGACACCAGTGACGATGACGTATACTCCGGGGTACCCCTGTGGGTCCTGCTGGGGGTTATCGATGACATCGAGCTCTCCAGCCATTGGACCTTCAACGATAATGTGGTAACCGATACTCCTTACACCGTGACGGTCACCGCCAGCGACAGTTTCTCCAGGACCTTCGACGGTGCAACCTTAGCCAGAAACAACAACTATATAGTCGCTAATCTAATGAACGGCGCCCCGCTTACCGGCAATTATCCACTGCGTTTGGTCGGTGACGGGGTAAAGAAGGCCGATGGCACCCTGGGCGGAGCCGCAGTCGGGAAGATCGCTAAGATTGAAATCCCCGAATTGCAGACCCCACCGGCAGGGATAGACAGTTGGAATCTTGCTTTAACCGGAAAAATCAGCGATGTTATCTCTGAAGCCGAGTTCCAAGCCGCGCTGGCCTGCCCGACCGCTGGGCATTTTGCTGAATGGACAGACATCAATGGTGATGTATGGTCCGGGATTCCGCTGTGGTTCCTGACCGGTTGGGTGGATGACCGCCAGCCCCACGAATACAGTACTACCCAAGCCATGGCTGGTTATACCGTCCTGGTAAAAGCCGGTGACGGCTACAGCAGAGGTTTTGCCAGCGGCGATATAGCCTGGAGCAACGATTACATTGTGGCTGATAAGCTAAATGGCCAACCCCTGGTTGGTAGCGCCTGGCCGCTGCGCCTAGTCGGTCCGGGCGTTGCCGACTCTTCCGGAAAATTGGGTGGTTCCAGTGTCGGTAATATGGCAGAAATCGAACTCACCGAGTTCAATACGGTCATGCCGGTGCCGCAGCTCCATATTATCAAGTACGGTGCCGATCAAACCACGGTAATTGACGAGACGACGGTTGATTACCTTTGGATGGAAAGCAACCTGAACATAGTAGGCGATGGCACCACCGTATACCGGTTTGAAGGGCTTACTCTCAATCCTGATAATATTTGGGATCCGGAGGAGACTTATCCCGGCGGTTATAAAATAGCCAACGCCGTGAAAGGAACCCTGGTAAAGGATCTCTGCGAACTGGTCGGTGGAATGGGGGCAGGAACAGAGATAGAATTCCTGGCCGAAGATGGTTATAGAGTTTCACTCCCGTACTCCTCAATTTATACCGATCCATCGGTTCAGACCCGCCAGGGGGATGCTATAATCGCCTGGTATGCTGATGGCGCCTACGTTCCTTATTATCCGGATGGCATGCGGCTATTCTTTACCCCGGATGACCAGGTTTATGGTCAATGGGACATGCACGAAACGCTTAGCGACAACTACTGGCATTACAATTACCAGAACGGGGTCAACTATCCTTCCTGCGCTGGTTTATCCAACAAAAATATTACTACCATCAAAATATACTCGGTTCCGGCCGGTGATTGGACCCTGCAGCTCGATGGGCAAAGTATCGGCGGTATGCAGTATGAAGTCAGCAAGTCCTGGTTTGAAACCGCCCTCGGCTGCACCATGGGCGCCAACCACAAGGCTTCGTATACCGATAGCGATGGTCATGTGTGGGAAGGCATGCCTCTCTGGTTCCTGGCTGGATACGTCGATGACGCGGATCAGCACTCCAACCAGGCCTTCAACGATGCACTGGCCCAGGCTGGATACCGGGTAGTGATCACTGCCTCTGACAGTTACTCCACTACCATCGATAGTCCGAACATTATCCGCAGCAGCGATTATATCGTCGCCAACACCATGGACGGGGTTCCGTTGACGGTGGAAAGCGGCTACTGGCCTCTGAAACTGGTGGGACCGGCAGTGAGCCGACGGGCATCAGTGGGGCAAATCGCCAGCATCGAACTGCTTCCAGCTGCAGCCCCGGTTGCCGCTTTCAGCGCCACCCCAGTCAGCGGTACGGCACCACTGGAAGTAGCCTTTACCAACCAGTCCACCGGCACAGCGCCATTGACCTATGCCTGGGACTTCGACAATGACGGCACAGTTGACTCGACCGATCAAAACCCGTCTTTCACTTATAACGCGGCTGGCCTCTACACCGTTAAACTAACCGTGACCAACGCCGCCGGCAATGATGACGAGATCAAGACCGACTACATTACCGTCAATGCTGCACCGATAGCTCCAGTGGCCGCCTTCAGCGCCACCCCGGTTAGCGGGACGGCACCCCTGGAAGTAGCCTTTACCGACGAGTCCACCGGCACGGCTCCATTAACCTATGCCTGGGACTTCGACAATGACGGCAACGTTGACTCGACTGACCAGAATCCATCCTTCACCTATAACGCGGCCGGTCTGTACACGGTTAAACTGACCGTGACCAACGCCGCAGGCAATGATGACGAGATCAAGACCGACTACATTACCGTCCATGCTGCACCGATAGCCCCAGTGGCCGCCTTCAGCGCCACCCCGGTTAGCGGTACGGACCCCCTGGAAGTAGCCTTTACCGACGAGTCCACCGGCACAGCGCCATTGACCTATGCCTGGGACTTCGACAATGACGGTAACATTGACTCGACCGATCAAAACCCGTCTTTCACTTACAACGCGGCTGGCCTCTACACCGTTAAACTAACCGTGACCAACGCCGCCGGCAATGATGACGAGATCAAGACCGACTACATTACCGTCAATGCTGCACCGATAGCTCCAGTGGCCGCCTTCAGCGCCACCCCGGTTAGCGGGACGGCACCCCTGGAAGTAGCCTTTACCGACGAGTCCACCGGCACGGCTCCATTAACCTATGCCTGGGACTTCGACAATGACGGCAACGTTGACTCGACTGACCAGAATCCATCCTTCACCTATAACGCGGCCGGCCTCTACACCGTTAAAGTAACGGTGACCAACGCCGCCGGTAGTGATGAGGAGATCAAGACCGACTATATCACTGTGACAAGTGGGAGCGATACCCGCGCACCAAAATGGAGTAAGCGCAAACTGATTACCGCCAACCTCACCGAGACCTCGGTTCAATTGACCTGGACCCGGGCCGCCGACAATGTTGGGGTAACAGAGTACAGGATCCTGGTGGATGGCGATCTCTGGGATACCGTTGATGGCTCAACCACTACCTTTACAGTAGAGGGCCTCTCCCCCGGGACCCGATATGTTCTGATGATCCAAGCTGGAGACGCGGCCGGCAACTGGACCACCAGGGGGCCCAAGGCTTCGGTAACCACGCCGGATCTATCCGTACCCCAATGGATCGATGCCCAGCTTACCGCCTCCGGCATTCAAGCGCGCAGCCTTACCCTGGAATGGACTGCTGCCTCCGACAATTTCGGCGTGACTGGTTACCGCATCTTCAAGGATGGCAAGGCAGTCGCCTCGGTTGCAGGAGACACCCTTATCTACACAGTAACCAAACTGAGAAGCGCAACAGACTATACCTTTACTGTGCAGGCCCGGGATGCAGCCGGTAACTGGACGATTGACGGACCCAGTGTAGACGCCACCACCCTGTAAACAAATCTAAGCGAACTATGTAAATGTGATACTGGAGGGGCCTAAGGCAATTGGCCCCTCCAGTTATCAATGGCGGGAATGAGGGACACTCTGTCATTCTTCTGGCCAAAACCATGAATATGATTTTATACTTGAAACATGAATCCAACCGGGAGGATACAACCTTGGCTGTAAGACGAGAGACTTTGATACGTCTGGTGATGCTTACAATTACGCTTGTCGGCGCGCTGCATATTCTTTTCTCAGCCCCGGCGCTGGCTGATGCGCAGGCGGTATCCGATCAGCAAAACATAGCGGCAAGCAAGTCCTTCACTCCGCTCTGGGGACCTTACCTGACCGGGACCAGTTCCTCCAGTACGGTTATCAACATTAAGACCGCTGATACCTCGACTGTCACGGTCAGCTACGCCGAAGAAACCTACTATAATATCAACCAAACCTTTAATAAAAGCGCGGTCGACGGGGTAGCCGGTTTGCTCCATCATATCACCCTCAACACCCTGGAACCGGGCACTACCTACTGCTACCAGGTAAGCTGCAACGGTCAAAACACCCCCGTCTACAGTTTCTCCACCTTCCCGGCTGCCGGCCCCTTCTCCTTTGTTGTTTATGGGGACAGCCAGGATGAACTTCCCAACTTCAGCCAGGCCGAGCGGCACAAACTGGTCGCCGATCGCATCGCCGCCGAGCCCAATATCCTATTTGTCCTCCATACCGGAGACCTGGTTAATGACGGTAACGACAACGCTAACTGGGATCGATATTTCGACGCTGCCCGCCCGCTAGGGGCACAAAAACCGGTCTTCCCAGCTCACGGCAAACATGACGGCAATACCATATTCTATGATATCTTCGGCATCAGTCCTTACTACTCATTTGATTGCGCTGGAGTCCATTTCACCATCCTGGACAGCATAGATGAACCAGCCGGGCAGATTGAATGGCTGAAAGAAGATCTGGCAGAAACCGAGCCTTGGAAGTTCGTCTTTTTCCATTATCCCATGTATACCTCGGAAGCCAACCATTTCGGCGGCTGGGAGAATCTCCAGAGCGAATGGGAGAATATTTTCATTACCAACCAGGTGGACGCGGTCTGGAACGGTCATATCCATGTCTACGAACGTTACCTGGAAAACGGTATTATGTACATAGTAGGAGGTACTGGGGGCGGACCGTATGGCACCCTCGAAACTCCCAAATCCCCCGGTTACCAAAATAGCCTGGAGCGCAGTCTGGGTTATTCCAAGGTAACGGTTGATCCGGGCATGGGTACAGCTGCCATACAGTTTATCCGGGTGGCCGACATATCCATTGATGGCAAACAGGTTACCCTGCTTCCCCCAGGTTCGGTTTTTGACACTTATGCCCTATCGTCTCCGCCCCTAATCGGAATGGCTGACAGCGGTAGTAAAACGCCAGAAGTTACCGAATATCCGGTTGGAGGCGGTGAAAATAGGGAGTGCCTGCTGGGCTCGATATGGGCCCGGTTTAAGTTTTGGATCGACTCTATCTTAAAGTTGGTAAGCTAAATCATCTATGACAAAGGAGAAACGTCATGAGTAATATATTGAGGTCACGCCGGCACCTGTCCTGTCTTGCCTTGGTGCTGGTGCTGTTAATTGCCCCATTCTGCTTGTCCGGGGCCGTTGATGCGGCACAGGCCGGGGCCACGACTTCACTCCACCTGGTCAAATATGCGGCTGATGGCAGCACCGTTACGGCTGAGAAAACCGTCGACTATAAATGGATGGAGAAAAATCTCCCTGTCTATGGGGACGGCCGGACTCATTATTACCACCAGGGCCCGATATTCGAAGGGGATCTATGGGATCCTGATGAGGTAAATAACCTCAAGGACAAGGGGGCGGTAAAAGGCACCGCGGTCAAAGACCTATGTGACCTGATCGGCGGGATGGCGCCCGAAGACGAGGTCATGCTGGTCTCGATCGACAAATGGCATACCGAGTTCGCCTACCCCAACATATACGTACCGGCGGATACCCAGGGGGTAATAGCCCTGTGCTGGTTCAACGGCGAAGACGCGGTCGAAGGGGAGCATTATGGAGTTGGATATCCCGCCAACAATGGTTATCGTTCCGCTATGCAGATAGTCTTTATGTCCGCCTCGACCAATCGGGAGGGCAAGCACGTCTTCGGCAACACCGACATGAAAACGGCCCTGCCCCAGGAAAAATACCAGCATTTCTTCGAAGGCCAGTTCCCCAGCACCAATGGTCTATCCGGCAAGTGGATAACCGAAGTGAGAGTATACAGCGGCGGGGTGCCTCAGAACGTGATTATCGAGTTGCCCGAACAATCCCACCCGGCCCCAGCCGAGGATAAGATCCCGTGGCTGCCCATAAGCTTGGGAATCGGGGGATTAGGTTTGTTGGGGGTATATTTCTACCTAAGGAGAAAAGGACAATGAAAGAAAAACGCTCTACCCTGATATTGCTGGCCGGCATCCTGTTGATCCTGGCCTCGGCCCTGGTATACTTCCAACCCTGGGGACAGCAGCCGGACGCCGAAACCAAAGCCTGGACCCTGACCCTTACTGGCCGCGACGGCACGGAAAAGGTCCTATCCTATAAAGACCTGACATCCCTGCCTTCCTACAAAGGCGAGGGGGGATTCTTTTCCACCGTAGGGATAGTTTACGGCCCCTATTCTGCCCAGGGTGTAACCGTGGAGGAATTGTGCAAGCAGGTGGGAGGAATAGCGCCGGGTGATGCGGTAATGATATCCGCCCGGGATGGTTATTCGACCGTCCTCGATTATGAACAGGTCACGGGCGGTTTTATAACTTACGATACCAACCTTAAGGAAGTGCCGCACGACGAACTGAAGACGGTGATCATGTACCGCCAGAACGGAAAACCTTTGTCTGATGAAGATGGCAAACCGCTGCGGCTGGCGATCATCGGCAACCGCAAAGGTCTTCTTACCGAGGGCAATTACTGGGTAAAATGGATTAACAAGATCGAAGTGCTTAAGGCTCCTTAATAACACACCTAGCGTAAAGGCGGATGATTTTGTGAAATTTCCCAAATGGTTATGTTGTTTTCTGATAATTTCGTTACTATCTATAGCCCCGGGTTGTTCCCGGCCGGCAGTCAAGCAGGAACCAGCCAAAGTGGGCTTGAAGGTCGTCATAGCTGGCAGTCTGCTGGTGCCTTTTCAAGCCCTGGAAAAGGAATTTGAGAGCCGCAACCCGGACATCGACGTGATGCTGGACGGGCATGGCAGTGTCCAGGTTATCCGCAGCGTCACCGAGCTGGGTAACATAGCCGACATTACGGCCGTGGCTGATGCCCAGCTGATCCCGCTGATGATGTATTCGACTCCGATGCCGGAAAGTGATAAGCCCTATGCCAATTGGACCCTGAAGTTCTCTACCAACCGGCTGGGGATCGCTTATAATGATCACAGCGCCTATGCTGCTGAGATAACCACCGACAATTGGTATCAGGTGCTCTCTCGTCCCGATGTGTCTATCGGACTGGCCGACCCCCGCATCGATGCCATGGGATACCGCACCTTGATGGCCCTCCAGCTGGCCGAAGCTTTGTACCGGGACGATACCATATTCGAAAACACTATTGGTTCCGCTTTTAATCCGTCGCTGGAGATTGTGAACCGCGACAGTCTGTACACCATCACCGTCCCAGAGGTATTGAAATCGACCCAGACCCGGATCAAGCTGCGCAGTTACAGCATCCAGCTGATGGCTCTGCTGGAGTCCGGTGATCTCGACTATTCCTTCGAATATGAGAGCGTGGCCAAACAGCGCGGGCTTAAATTCCTGCCCCTGCCCGCCGGGATCGATCTCAGCAATCCGGCCTTTGAAACGGCCTATCAGCAGGTGGAGGTTAACCTGGACTTTAAGAGGTTTGCTTCAGTAGTTCCAAATTTCAAGGGAACCCAGATTGTATATGGATTGACCATTCCCGAAAACGCGCTTCATCCCCAGGAAGCCGTCCGTTTTATCAATTTCATACTGGGACCGGAGGGGCGGCAGATATTCGCGCAATCCTATCAACCGCTGCTAACTACGCCGCAATGCGACAACACCGGAGCTATGCCGGCGGAATTGCAGCCATTACTTCTATAGGAGATTATCATGGACAGCAAGACAGGAACCAATGACATAGGGGGAAGGCGTTTAGCCGGCTATGGTATGGCCGGGCTGTTCGTTCTGCTGGGAACGCTGATACTGCTGTTCATCCTGGTGCCGCTGTTCAAAATGGTGTTTCTCTCCAACAAGGAAACCTTGTGGCTGGCTCTACGCGACGGGGAAACATTCAGCTCCATCTGGCTTACCATCTATGCCGCCCTGATTGCCACCGGCATCGGTTTTCTCCTGGGAGTGCCGCTGGCTTATATCTTCGCCCGTTATGAGTTTCCCGGTAAAAGCATCCTGGAGGGACTGATCGATCTGCCCATAGTGGTTCCCCATTCGGCCGCCGGTATCGCCCTCCTGTTCGTGTTCGGCAGCAATTTCCTGGTTGGCCGGGGATTTAATAAGGTGGGAATTGAGTTCATCGATTCGCTGGCCGGCATCGTCATCGCCATGCTTTTCGTCAGCGTACCGATCCTGATTACCTCCGCTAAAGAAAGCTTCCGCAAGGTCGATGTACGCCTGGAGAAGGTGGCCCGCACCCTGGGTGCAACCCCCTGGCAGGCCTTTTCCCGGGTAACCTTTCCCCTGGCCTGGCGCAGCATACTGGCCGGCAGCCTGATGATGTGGGCGCGGGGAATGAGCGAATTCGGGGCGGTCATCATTTTGACCTATCATCCCAGCATTGCGCCGATACTGATCTATCAGCGATTCGAAACCTACGGGCTGGCCCAGGCTATCCCGGTGGCAGCCATCATGATAATAATCAGCGCCTTTGTCTTTATCGGGGTTCAGGCCCTCTTGCAGCGGGGGAAAGCCGATGCTTAAGATACAGGATTTACAGGTTGATCTGCCCGCTTTTGGGCTGCGGGACATCCGCCTGGATATAGAAGATAGTGATTATTTCGTACTGGTAGGTCCTTCTGCCTCGGGTAAGACCGTCCTGCTGGAGACTATTGCCGGGATGCATAAAGTTACTGCCGGTCGGATTATATTGAACGATCGGGACATAACCCGGCTGGAGCCTGAAAAGCGCCGGATTGGCGTCGTTTACCAGGACTGTGCCTTGTTCCCCCACCTTACCGTGGAACAGAATATTGCCTTCGGGCCGATGGTACAGGGCATGAAAATGGATCACCGGGCTCCGTTAATGAACCGGTTGATCTCGCTCCTGGAGATCAGCCACCTGCTGCCCAGGAAGCCCATCCACCTGAGCGGTGGTGAAAAACAGAAAGTGGCTTTGGCCCGGGCTTTAATCACCGATCCCGAGGTTCTGCTTTTGGACGAACCGTTGGGAGCCTTGGACCCGCAGACCCGGGAAAATGTAAGGCATGAAATCATCAAGATCCGGGCCGAACTCGGTATTACCATCATTCATGTTACCCATGACTTCGAAGAGGCTGTCACGATGGGGAAACACATAGCCGTGATCGGAGCCGGCGCCATTCAGCAGGTGGGCCTGGCGGATGAGGTTTTTCGCCATCCCAATTCTGAGTTTGTAGCCCGTTTCACCATGGCAGTCAATATCCTTTCCGGGATTGCCCGGACGATAGGAGGAACGACCCAGTTTTCGGTTGGAGATACCCGGCTCGTAACCGCCTCCGACCTGGATGGACCCTGCTGGGCAGCCATACGGCCGGAAAATATACTTCTCTCGATTGATCCTCCAGCGGAGCAAGGAGTCAATCTCTTCCCAGCGACCGTATCCGCTGTTATCAACAAGGGTTCGATAGTTGAAGTGATAGTCGACCTGCCTCCCGCCATGACCTGCCTGCTTACCCGTCATGGCTTTGACCAAATGGATCTGGTGCCAGGCCGACCGGTTTACCTAACCGTGCCCCCAGCTTCCGTCCATTTATTCACAGGCTAATACACACCCAGAGCTGTTGGCAGGTGGGAGATATTATCCAGGTCAATTCCGGACATTTGATTCACATCATTTTTATTGAGGGAGAGGAAACCATTGCCTAATAGATGTATGAGAATTATCCCCCCGTGGATGTTCGCAGTTCTGATTATAGTCGCCATAACCGTCTCAACCTTGGGATTCTCCGTTCATAAGGCTGAGGCCGCGACCACCAGCATTACCATTAAAAAAGTGGCCTCCGACGGCACTACGGTAATGGCCCAAAAGACGGTTGACTATCGCTGGTTGATGAACAACCTGCCGGTGATGGGAGACGGGATAGTTCATTATTATCACCAGGGTCCAGTCTTCATCGATGATCCTAACGAAGCGGCCGAACAGGCGTTACGCTGGAATCCTGCCGAGGATACCAATATCGAAAGCAAAGACATGGGCGCCGTGAAAGGCACCAATGTCAGAGATCTGTGCGAACTGGTGGGCGGCATGGCCGCAGGTGATACTATTCGCATCAAAGCTAAAGACGGTCTCGCCAAAACCTTTGCTTACAAGAACATATACCGGTACTCCCCCAGCGAAGGCCCGATAATTTTATGCTGGTACCAGGATGGAAAATATCCCGACAGCGGATATAGCGAAGGCATGCGTCTGGTCTGGTTTGCTGACACCTCCACCAATCGCGGTGGACTTCATGTGTTCGGCAACTGGGACTGGCATCAGGCCGCCGAGTCGCGGTACTGGTATTTCTACCAGAGCGGTAACGAGAAATATCCGACCACCACCGGGCTGTCGGTACAATATGTTTCCGAGCTGACCATAAACAGTGCTCAGCCCCCTCCGGCCGGTCCGGCTGCACCCATCGCGGCCTTCACGGCCGATCTGACCTCGGGCCCGACTCCGCTCACCGTCAAGTTTACCGATCAGTCGCCCAATTCCCCCGCATCCTGGGCCTGGGATTTCGATAATGACGGGAAAATTGACAGCAATATCCCCAACCCTTCGTTCATTTATGAGAAAGACGGGGTTTACAGCGTAAGGCTCACGGTTCAGAACGCTGCCGGCAGCGCCGAAGAGGTTAAGGCCAATTACATCAAGGTTGGTACCGCCGCATCGGCTGCAGCCCCCGCAGAAGATACAGCTACTGTCCCCTCTGCCGGTGAGTCAAACCAGGCCGAGGGGCAACCCCGATCCTCTCTCCTGATGCCCCTGCTACTGGCGGCAGTCGTTATATTCGGGATAGGAACCGTCTACGTAATCACCACCCGTAAGAAGGTCAAGTGATGAACTAGGTGCCCAGAACTACCCGCAGGGGTATAAAGCATTAGAATACCTTCAGTATAAGAAAGGGTGCCCAATAATCTTGGGCACCCTCGTACTTTGTATTTACACCGTTCTATAGATTCAACTGCTCATTACCGTTCTGTCCAAAATTCTCCGGCGGTTCACGCTCATCACCAGACCGATGATCACCGCCATAAGTATAATCGAGGCGGGGTCATAGCTGATAAAGGGCAGGAGCAGCGCCGAAACCGGCAGGAAGCCGAGGTTCATAAAGATATTCCAGCTGAACTGCACCAGCAGCAGCCAGCCGATACCGGCCACCAATAGCTTGCCGAACGGTTCGATAATGCGAGCCGTTGTCTGCAGCAAACGGATAATGAGAGCAAAAGCCAGCAAAGCTAAGGCTATCCCGGCCAGCCAGCCGAAGGCATGAATGATATAAAGGAAAATCATGCTGCCGTCCCGCATAGGTATCCCCTCGGCGATACTGGCACCGCTGCCCCACAATACGCTGCTCTCCACCGCGTGGCGGATCTGCAGATAGATCCAGCCGGACACCTCGGCATCGGCCTCAGGATTGAGGAAGGCTAATATATTATAAAGGCGCCAGGGTTCCAGTAATGATTCAACCAGCAGCGGAACCAGTACCAGGCTGCTCAGGACCAGGTTCTTTTTCCAACCAGCACCGGAAAAACAGGCCAGGACCAGGAAAGCACTGGTGTAGAGAACTATCGACTGTAAAACGAACTGATTGACCAATAGATAATAGATATCGGGTACGGCCAGCCACAGCAATGCCTTGATAAATCCGGCCGTGTTCCATTTCCAATTAGGTTGGCTGAAGATGCCGGCCAGTAACAAAATAAACAGCCAGGGACTAAATTCGACAAAATAGAAATAGGGTGAACCATAGTCCATCATATCCCCCTGTACCGGCCCGGCTGCAAATCCCAGAGTGCCCAGGCAAAAGGCCAGTATGATCCAAAACGCCAGGTGGCTGTATTGACCCAGGCGGAAATAATCGAAAAAATAAAGGGCGGCCACCACCACTATGCCAGCCAGCATGGTAAGCACGGTATTGGAAAACATCCCGGCAATCGCCCTGGGCTCGGTAGACTGCAAATACCACACCGCCAATAGGCCACAAACCATCAGGGCGGCAGTCAGAACTGACATGATCCAATCAAATTGGGGCCGGTTGATTTGGTCCAGTTGTCTCCCCAGTTCGCAGGGGTCCCCCATTCGGCGTTCAGCCATCTTTATAGCCTCCGCTTCATCCAATCCCTGGGCTTTACATTCATCCATGATTTCGTCCCAATGCACCTGCAGTTCCCTTAGCACCTGGGGGCGCGCTTCCCGAAACCTGATCATGGAGCAGATTTTGTCCAAATAGTGGGGCGTCATTAAGCTTTACTCTCCCCGGCTAGAACCCGGTTAATGCCCGTACTAAGCAGATTCCACTCGTGCTTTTTCTTAACCAGGTAATCAGTGCCCCGGTCGGTAATCTTGTAGTATTTACGCTGCCGGCTGCCCTCCGGACCCCACCAGTAGGATTGCAGCATACCTTCCTGTTCCATCCGGTGCAGCAGCGGATACAGGGTGCCTTCTTTAAAAGCGAATGCCCCTTCGGATCGCTCGTTGATGGTCTTGATCATCTCATAACCATACATCGGGTTTTTCTCCAGCAGGCTCAGCACCATGATAGCGGTTCCGCCCTTGAG
This sequence comes from uncultured Syntrophomonas sp., assembly GCA_964584415.1. Lineage (GTDB taxonomy): Bacteria > Bacillota > Syntrophomonadia > Syntrophomonadales > Syntrophomonadaceae > PHAA01. Next base: position 22,095 of record CAZOZX010000009.1, on the reverse strand, counting down.
AATTTCTTTCTTCATCTGCAGATCTACCCTCCTTAATCCATATTCCATACTTTTATATTCAATGCATCGATAATCTATGTATAGAATATTACGGGTTCCGAAAAATTGCAAGCAGGATTTGCCAAAATATATGGATTGAAAAACATGGGGACGCATCGGCTGCCGCAAGTACGTATCCTTGGCATTCAGCGACACCCATTGCAGAAATTCTCTGTCTCTCAGAAAAGAAAAAGCCTGCAGTTTAGCAAGCTTCAGCATTGAATATTTCTTTCGACTTCTTTTATAAATGGTCGGTTTCTTTAATCAAACAATTTATTGAAATTAAGATTTAGTTCGATGGCCGGCCTACCGCGTAGATGCTTACGGTCCGATTAGATCCATCCCAATCAACCTGGGCCACCATATGTTCGATTATAAATCGCACCGGGACCATGGTACGGCTGTTGATTATCTGCGGGGGCACATCCATTTCTTGTTGGCTCCCGTTCACATCAGCGCTGGTGCTGCCGATCCCCAGCTCAATGACTTTATCGGAATACTGGATGGTCACTTTCTGACTGGTGGGATCCCAGGCGATGGTTCCGCCCAGGGCTTCAACTATAGCCCGGATGGGCAATACCGTTCGGCCATTCGTGATTACCGGCACCGTTCCCCGGACAGGATCTATTTCCTTCTCAATTCCGTTTACGGTCATGATCGGTTTGCCGATTTCAAGTACAATCTCGGTATAATTCTCCGGCTGGTAAATAGTGATCATGTTGGACCATGCCGAAGGTCCGAAATTATTGAACGCACCCACCCGGTAGTAGTAGGTTCCCGGCGTAGTCATACTGTCGGAATAAGAGGTGACATTTTCGCCGGTTGCCCCTGCCTGGTTCCACACCCCACCCTGATACATCTTTTGAACCGTAAAGCCCAACTCGCTGTCTGAATTGTCAGTCCATTGCAATAACACTTGGGAGCCCGAACCGGTATTTTTCAGATCAACGGGGCCTATGGGGCGGTATCCATAATCAGGCGGATAGAAAATATTCAGGGCATAACTGACCTCGTTGGTATAGTCGGAGGTCCCGCAATTGTTGAAAGCCCGGACCCGGTAATAGTAAGTGCCGTTGTCGGTAAGTGTATCCGGGCAACTGTGCAGATTAGGAGTTGGAGAGGCTATTTCCGCCCAGGCATCGCCCTCACTCTTTCTTTCCACCAGAAAACCAAGATCATTGGCCGAATTGTCGGTCCAATTCAATCTTACATCGGCGCCGTCAGCGGTGAGCGTTAGGTTGGTGGGGGCGATGGGAGGGCTACAATCATCCATGTTACCGGCAGCGGCAGCCGCACCCCAACCTGTGCCCAGAGATATCATTAGGATCATAGCGACAATAAAGAACCATGAAAACCGGGATTTCTTTTTCATAATGCCCTTCCCTCCTAATCATAGCACCAGCACGAACCCTATTTTGGTCCTGATCGTATTGGGGAACTCCCCCCTGTTCACTATACGCAGCTGTACGCTGCTGTCTTGCATTCCGAGGCAAAACGATGCGTCATATTCGCATATAACCGAGTGAATCGCATTAAATATTTTGTTTCCATACTTCGATTCTAGCATTAATATAGTTGCGGGGCAGCGGATTAATATGGCAATTATAAATATGGGCAGACCGAACAAAAAAGGCTTAGAGTAAGGCAATCGGGAGGTCCGTGTTTAAGGCGGACCAAGGTATGGGGACACACCCCTTGAAGGGGAATGTCCCCGTAACACTGACTAACAGGCAACAGAACCGTCCCTCTGCCTGCAGTTATATGATGGTCCCGTCTTTGATTAATGCCTGTATTAATGCATCGCGATCTGTTTTACGATCCACACTGATATTGATCATATCATCAGGATTCAAATCTTGCATGACATCATTCAGCAACCTTTGGACATCCCCTTTTCTACTGCCAGGGTAAGAAATCATCATGTCACCTCCTAAAATTTATTGGGACTATCCTTATTGTTGGTTAAAACCGCAAAAAGCCTTCATGCCAAATATTGAATATAAATATTTGAAGCCTGCTGAGGGGGAGTTCAGCAGGCTTCGTTGCTCCAACCGTTAGGTTCGATTTATTTAAATTCGAATTGGAGGATGCGGTTGGGATCGACTTTGTTGATAGCAGCTAGTTCTGCTTCGGTAGGCGGAGCCATTACCGGCACATCGGTTTGATCGATTTCCCAACCGGTGTTTTCCTTGACCTCGTCAAGGGTTGTATAGGGGAAGATATATGCTACTTTCAGGTATTTCTCCCCGGCCGGTTTTTTGAAGATGCATAGCGGGGTAATCACCGTCATCTCCTTATCGAGCGGCGGGGCGGTAGTGGCGAAATCAACATGCTCGATAAAGGTCTTCTTGTCGTGGGTGGTCTTCCAGATGGTGGTCTTGGGAGTGACCGGGGTCAAAGTAGCGCTGCCGGCTCCCCCCGGTCCTCTGAGCTTGGGGTGTTCATAATCGCCGCCCAGGTAAGACATGGCGATGCGGCCCTCTTTGTCCATCTGCAAACAGGACAGGAAAGCGATGTCGCCTTTGCCCGAGCAGAACAGGTCGAAGATCTCATCCAGGCCAAAGGTGGCTACCGAGCCGGTATAGGTATTTTCCGTAAGCGTCGAGGCTACATAAGGAGCGCGGCTCCAATCATGGTCTACCCCGTCGCTCAGGGTTACATAGGTAAATTCTTTGCCCATGGCCTTGGCCGCTTTCATAGCCACCATGGGAGTGGAAGAGGCCAGGCCGTGGAACACGATGTCTCCGTCTTCGATTTGGCGCATTATAGCTGCCGCCATCATTTCCGCTTTGCCATATTCCATTTTTACAGCCTCCCTTCCAGCATCATATCGGCAAATTTGGTTACTTCATCAGCTTTAACTGCTTTTTGATAAGCCTTGTGTTTATCCCAATCGACTGCCTGGTACTCGGGATAGCAGATTCCCGGTTTGGCTCCGCCCGGCAGTTCCACCACCGCTTCGACCAGGAAGTGAGGAATGGCTGTTAGTTTAGGCTCTTCCTGCATACGGTATGAACCTACGATACGTTCGGTCGTAATAATGGTTTTCCGGGCTGCCCGGGCCATCAGGGCGTCCTGGTAACTGGGTCCCAGGATCCGGCAGTTGCCGTAGATATCGGCTTCCTGGACATGTATGATAGCGTAATCAGGTACCAGCGCTTTTACGCACACGGTTTCCACATCTTCAAAGGGGCTTTTCATTACCTGGAAGAATTCGGGGCGGATCTTGACCAGGTCGCTTCCCCACATTCCGCCTACTGGCATAAAGGGGATTCCATAAGCTCCCGCACGGAGAGCATGAATTATGGCAGTTCAGGAGCCTTCTACCGCTTTGACCTTGCCCTCCCCCTCCATGGCTTTGCGCATGCCGGGGGATAGTCCCGCCTCGTTCTCCAGGCCGGAGAAACCAAAATAGGATGTGTCCGCCTGCAGGGATGCGAGCAAGACATCGGTGGCCAGACCAGGAGCGGCACCGACCAGCGTCAGGTTCTTGACCGGTTTCTTGGTCAGGGCCAGGGTAAACAGCACTGGGGTCCGATGCATGGCGTTGCCGCCGATGGCCAGCATCATGTTGTCCTTGATCAGATCGGTGGCGTGCGCCAGAGACATCAATTTGTTTTTCATCACTTTATGCTCCTTTCACTTCAATTTTAGCCTTGTACTCCTTCTGGGTTGGATAGAACAGCTGGGCGATCACAATGGCCGCCAAACACAGCCAAAAGACATTTTTGCAACCGGAAGCTGCGATAATTTTGTCGGTCAGCGGGACCGCAGCTATGATCACCTCCATAACCGGTATGGTGCGAACCATATGTTAACCTTTCGGTGCTAATAACCTATCAGGTTTGACCAGCAGCCTCTGCAGACCCATCTGCCGGGCCGAATAGCCAAAGGCCAGCCCCATCAGCTGGGTGAAATATATTATCGGCAGCCCGTATTTTTGGCCCCGTTCTTTCTCGATGGTTTTTTGCCGGGTGTCCAGGTTAGCCTGGCACATGGGGCACGCGACCACCAGGGCCTGGGCCCCCGCCTGCCGGGCCGCCTCCAGTACCTGTCCGCCCAGATCGACCACGATGGCGGTGTCGGAAGCGGCAAAACCGCCGCCGCAGCATTCTGCTTTATGCGACCACTGCACCGTCTCGACGCCCAGCGCCTGCAGCAATTTATCCAGAGAAACCGGCTGCTCGGGATCATCAAACTGGGCGATGGTCCTGGGCCTGGTAATCAGGCACCCGTAGTAAGCGGCCAGCTTCAAACCTATTAAGGGTCTGACCACCTCTTCACGAATCTTTTCTAAACCCACATCTTCTATCATTGTCTGCAGCAGGTGGGAAACCTGTATGCCCTCAGCTCCCGCGCAGGAGATGCCCAGATCCTGCAAGGATGACCTCTGACCCGGTTCCTGCAAGGCCAGCGAGGCTGTCTTTAGGCGGCTAAAACAACCGGCACAGGGGGTAGTCACCCGCTCCAGCTTCATATCCTTCACCAGGGCCAGGTTGCGGCCGCTCAATCCCAGCGCCAGTTTATGGTCCAGGCTGTGGGCGGCGGTGGCTCCGCAGCAATTCCAATCAGGTACTTCCAGGAGGTCCAGACCAAGGCGCTCGCTGACCAGCCGGGCCGAAATATCATATTCATGGGCCAGGGCATGCAGAGAGCATCCCGGATAGTAGGCGATACCCACAGCTAACCCTCCTTTTTATCGATAGTCTTATCGAACAGCTTCCTGACTTGCTTGACATCCTTTACTTTGGGTGAAAACGGTTTTAATTTGCCTTTGAAAAACATCTGCCGGCCCAAATCAGCATCCTTTAGATACTGGCGGGTGCGCAGGTTATGCTTAATGGTCAAAGGTGCCTCGGCTACCCGGCCGGTCTTCCGGATCGAATCCAGCATAAGGTCGTGGAAGATCTCGATGCTTTCCCGCTGGGCCCGGATACCCTTCCTTTTAGCCTTCTCCCTCATATGGTCCATAATGCCGGGAATATCTATATGCGACGGACAGCGGTCGACGCACAGCTGGCAGCCGACACAGGTCCAAAGTGCGTCCATATGCAGGAGCCGTTCTTCGTCCCCCAGCTTGACCAGCTGGATGATCTGGCGGGGCGTGAAATCGAATATATGGGCATTGGAACATCCGCCGCTGCATTTGCCGCATTCCATGCACATCTCAATGTCTACCCCGCAGGCTTGCTTGATCTCATCCTGCAGGGAAGAACTTATCTGGTCGAGACGCAACGGCCGGTAAAAATCGACCATAGCCATCTATTTTCCCTCCTGTCCCGCGCGGTTGAACAAAGCCACGACCTCGGCAGCAGCTGCCGCACCCTGGGTCTGAGCCCCGCCCGTCTCTATAGCAAATCCGCAGGCCCCAGCGAAAAACACTCTATCCCCGGTTTGGCAGGGATTGAATGATTGGTTCTCAATGAATCCGTATTGGTCGGTTTTAGCCCCAAACATCTCGGCCAGAACTTTGGTCTCCGGGCGGGGAACGATCGCGGAAGCCAGCACCACCATGTCCACCTCTACTTCAATGGGCACTCCCATCAGGGTGTCCTCAGCCCGCACCAGCAGCCGGCCATTCTCGGGCAGTACCTTGGAGGGGCGGCCCCGCACATAACGAACGTGTTTGGTCTCGATAACCGAGCGCACGAACTCTTCGTATTCCTTGCCGGCAGCCCGGTAGTCCATGTAGAAAACATAAGCCTTGGCCTCCGGCAGCAGTTCTTTGGTAAGCCCGGCCTGCTTGGCGGTATACATACAGCAAATCTTGGAGCAATAGGGGAAACCTTTGGAACGGTCACGGGATCCCACACATTTGAAGAAGGCAATCGACTTGGGCGCATCGGCCTGGCTGCCTGTTCCCCATTCCTTAAGTCTGGTCTCGAATTCCAGAGAGTTCAACACGTTGGGGTAGATACCATAGCCATACTCACCGTACACGGAAGCATCCATCAGTTCGAAACCGGTCGCCAGCACTACTGCATCGGCCGCCATTTGTTGGGTCTGGCCGTCATCCTTTTGCAGCTCGACGGCGAAGCGGTCCCCCTCCCGGCGGGCTGCTTTGACCGTAGTCGCGGTTAATACTTTTATGTTCGGGGTATTGCTGATTTTCCGGATCCGGTCATCCAGCAGTTCTCGGGGATTCTCCCAGCGGGGGAAACTGCTGTTCAGCTGGCTGGTCACCCCGCCCATGGCGGTTTCTTTCTCCACCAGGTACACTTCATAACCAGCCGAGCCGATCTTAAGGGCTGCTTCCATCCCGGCCAGCCCTGCCCCAATCACCAGGGCCTTTTTATCTGCATTAGTTGTCATGGCTATCACCTTCCCCTATCCCCAGCTTTTTCAAAACCCCGTCCAGTTTAACCGTATTGGCATCGAATCCCAGCTTCACCAGCGGTACTCCCAGGGCCAGGCCGATCAGCTGGGAGATGTCGATAACCGGAATATTGAATTCCTCCTCATAGCGTTTGGCCAGGTTGGGCTGCTCCCGGTCCAGGCCAACGTTACAACCCGGGCAGCAGGTTGTCATCAGTTCTACTCCTGCTTCTTTGGCACTCTTGAATTTCTTGTACAGGTGCGGCTGCACCGTGGTTTCTTTATGAGTAAAGCCGCGGCCGACTGAATAACCGCAGCACATCTGCCTTTCTTTGTAAAACACCGGGGCAGCACCCAGGGCCTCGATTATCTCCTCGTGGAAGGTAGGATAGCCCCCATCATCCAGGATATTGTACTGCTGGGCCAGATAGTGGCAGCCGTAATGGACCCCAACCTTCAACCCGTTGAGCGGTTGCACCACACTGGCGGCAATCTGGTGTTTGAGCCGGTACCACAGTTCCTGCACGTGGTGGATCTCGGTTTTACCTTCATAGTGGTAGCCCTGTTTGGCGATGACATCATTGGCCATCTTCTTATAGTCGGGATGTTCGTGCATGATATGGGCCAGCTCCCGGTTGTATCCGTAACAGCCATTGCAGAACATATAGCAGTCCAGGTTTTTCTTCTCCACAATGGCCAGATTGCGGGCCGTTACGGCCAGGGATAATTCCGGCTTATAGGCGGAACAGGTCAGCAGGTAGCCCGAACAACAAGTCTGGTCGGGGTCCATCACTATCTCTATCCCCAGGATTTTCATTACCTCTTTGATGGCATTTTCGGTCCCCGGATATTCCATGCTGCCGGTGCAGCTGCGGAACAGGAATATGGATTCCGGCACTGCCGGGAACAGCTTCTCAGGTGAAACCACCCGTTCTTTATTCATTGGTGATCCTCCCCTTGGTGTAGCGCAGCTCAACCGGCTTCTCATCCTCATCAGTGAGGCTATCCAGGTATGCAGTAGCGCCGGTCAAGTCAAATAATTGCTTATACTCGGCTTTGGCCCGCTCCGATATATCTGGCCAGGGTGTGGCTCCCAGGTTGCTGCGCAGTCGTTTGATCTTCTCCCGGCCTTTTTCGGAGGGGGCGAAGGTCAGGCCATCTTCCCGGGCGCGCAGGGCAAAGCGTTTAAACGGTATAATATATTTGAGCCCGTAATTGTTCTCGGTGGCCAGGTAGCGGAGCTGCATCATCAATAACGGAAACATGATGTCATTGGGACAATTGGTGGCGCAGTTGGCGCACCAGAAGCAGCGCCAGATCTCCTCGCTGTTTAACCACCGTTCGGTATTGCCGTTCAAAACATCGCTGATAATTTGGCGGGGATTATATGAAGGCGTAAGGCTGGCCACCGGGCAGTTGCCCGCACATTTGCCGCAGGCCAGGCAGGTTTCCAGGTTCTCGACCAGCTTGTAAGGATCGACCTTGTCTTTTAAATTTTCGTCATGGTCCTGGTATTTTTCTCTCGGCATGTCTATAACATCTCCCCATTTGAGGTTGGGAATACGATCCGGGGCAAGGTTGGTGAAGGTAAGTTTCAGCAGGGTTTTGACTACATTATAGCATTGCTTTCGCATTCAGTTGACTATTATGTGGTCCTCTCCGTCCACTTGTTTCTGGAAGAAATATAAAATGAGAGGAGTATTAAGAAGAGGCTTCGGTACGTCGATTGAGTGGAATATTCTAATAAACGCAGCTATAAGCTTTTTCTGACGCCAGGCCAGAGCTAGCAGAAAAGGCTTAGAGCAAGGCGATTAAATAGTTCACGATTGAGTAGTACACTGGTACGTCGATTGAGTGGACTATTTGGATCAACGCAGCTATAAGCGTTTTCTGACGCTCTGGCTATTTTAGCTGGGTGTCGGTGACATGCTTTTCCCGGTAAGGGAACTGTTTTTCAAATTCCTCCAGCTCCTCCGGGTCGATCTGAAACGCCTCATCATGATAGAATTTACCAGCCACGCCATCGAGGCTGCCAGGGCTAAGCTCCAGGGCCATGAACGGTTCGAAATTCTCTCCGGTCGAGGTCTGGATGCCGTATTTTTCGGCGTTGACAAAGCCAAAGCGGTGGTAATAATCCGGGTTCCCGAATAGAATTACTCCCTTAAAGTCCAGCTGCCGGGCCAATTCCAGGGAGTATTTGATCAGCATCGAGCCGATCCCCTGCTTTTGATAGATGGGCAGGACACTGACCGGCCCCATGCATAAAACCTCGGTTTCTCCCCCGGCATCGTTCACTACCCGGGCCCGGGAGTAAATTATATTGGCTATTATCACCTCATCATCGGAGACCACCAGATCCAATACCTTCACGAAGGCATCTCGGTTTCTGATTTTATGCACCAGTAAGTGCTCATCGCAACCGGGCTTGTAAACATCCCAAAAGGCCTCGCGGGTCAAATTTTCGACAGTCCGAAAATCCTGCGCTGTTTCCAAAGCTATTGATAAGTTCATGATTCCTCACCTTTTAATTTCATTTCTTGCCTGTACTACCCCCACAATATTACCTGACCAGCCGGCTTGTCAATATCAGGTTGTCAGCAACCCCGTCCCCATAACATGAGGCATACAAAAAGGGGATGATATCTGACGATCCCCCCCCCCCTGCTGAAGCCATATTTATATCATATTCCTGGTTGGTGGGTCGGAGCTTTGCCCGCGGGATTAGAAGTCCCCATTTATAATCACACCATACGGTCCGCCGGCAAAGCATCCCCACTTTATTCCCAACCGCCCGCTCAGATCAGTGAACGGCAGAAGATTGTTCCTCATCACTTTCCTGATCCGAATCTTCATCGGAATCAGTATAGGGCCTCGATACAAAGGTATTCAAAAGCCTGCACCTGGGACATTTTATCTGGGCTTCCCCCTCCAGGACACCCAGGAATTTACCGCAATTAGGGCATATCATCTCAATCACTCTGATGCACCTCACCGCTAATTATTTGAATCAGGCAGGAAGACCTTCCTTCTTAACGGTTTCAGCCCGGATCACGTTTAATTCTGCCTCGATAAATCTTTTTATGATCTGCAGCAGTTCTTTTTTATCCTGGTCCAGCTGTAACATCTTTTCCATCCTACTTACCCCCCGGCATCTTGAGATGAATTTAGTCCTCACTGCCCTAATTTAAATGCAATAAGTATGCCAGAAAGAATGCAAGTAAGGATTGCCTGAATACCGGTATTTGTTGCGGCGGGCCAAACTGACCTCTTTGCCATAAGTCAAGGCCAGGTATTCCTGATTTCCAGACGGCGGAAACCAAACACCACTATTACGGCATCTGCAGGCTTCAGGCAAATATTCCACATGGTTTGGCAAATTCACCATAACCTCTCGTCCAAAATCCGACAGTATTATTCGATCCAAAAAGAAACCTGCCCGTCAGGTATCAGGATGTAAACTTCATATGTTTAACAGACCGAGTAGAAAGGGCTCCGAGCAAGGCAAACGGGAGGCGCATAGTTCTGGCGATAGGGAGAAAATAGCGATAGGTCCCCAAAAACATTTAGGAGGATCAGGCAAAATGACTGTTACCCGAACCTCCCGTGGCCATACTTTTTATCATTGTCCTGAGATTCCTTCCAGCCGCTGACCCGGAAACGGCCAACGGTCTAGGAATCAGTCGCTAATCCGTACTGCCTCATTTTTTTATACAGCGATGAGACGTCGATATCCAGGAGCTTGGCCGTCTGGGTTTTATTCTGCTTGGCTTCGGCCAGCGCCTGGGTCAGGATCTGCTTTTCGTAATCCCGCATTAACTCTTTAAGGGTTATGGATGGCAGCAGGTTCTCATCCTCATTCTTGATCTTCATAAAGCTCAGCTGTTTGGTGGTAATGGTTGGATAGGTCCCCATGTCCGCCAGAAGTATAGCTCTCTGCAGGGTATTGACCAGCTCCCTGATATTACCCGGCCAGTTATATCGGCTGAGCATGGCCAGGGCCTCCTCCGATATCCCCGACACATTGGTTCTCAATTCGCGGTTTAACCTGGGTATGAAGTATCCCACCAGCAGGGGCATATCCTGGATACGTTCCCGCAGCGGGGGAATCTCCAGGGTCAGGACATTGAGCCGGTAATAAAGATCCTCGCGGAATGTCCCCTGGCTGATCATTTCCTCCAGGTTGCGGTTGGTGGCGGCTATCACCCGGACGTTGACCCGGGCGGTATTATGCCCCCCCAGTCTTTCGAATTCCCGCTCCTGCAGGAACACCAGCAGCTTGCTCTGCATGGTCAGGGACATCTCCCCGATCTCGTCTAAGAATATGGTGCCCCCATGGGCTATCTCGAACTTACCCGGACTGCCTCCCTTGCGCGCCCCGGTAAACGCTCCATCCTCATAACCGAATAACTCCGCTTCCAGAAGGTGCTCCGGAATCGCGGCACAGTTGACCCTTATGAAAGGCTGGCGTGACCGGCTGCTGGCCCCGTGAATAGCCTGGGCAAACAATTCTTTGCCGGTACCGCTTTCCCCGTTGATCAATACGGTGATGGAAGCATGCAGGGCGGCCCTTTGGGCCAGGTCCTTGATCTCCTCGATGCTTACCGATTGGCCAATGATATCATCAAAAGAGTAGCGGGCGGAATGCAGGTTCCGCACCTCTTCCTTGTACATATTCAGTTCCGTCATGATGTTGTCGACCAGGTCCTTGGCCTCCAGGGCGTCCAGGAATATGCTATAGGCGAAGCAGCCCAGCACTTCATCGTGCCTGATCAGGGGCACCGCGCAGGCTATCATGGTATACCCGTTGACGGTCCAATTATAACCGATATTGGCTTTGCCGGTTTTAATAACGTTAAGAGTCTTGGTTTCCGGGGTGACATCGGTTATATGTTTGCCTATCACCTCTTCCCGGTTTTTGCCCAGGATGTTGAGATAAGTATTGTTGATATAATCGACTATGCCTTCATTGGAAACGATTATTGCTGTCATGGCGTTGGTTTCTAATACTTCATGCACTGATAATTTTGAGACCATAACTAGTACTCCCTAACCCCAATCCCTTTTCTATCTAGTAATATATCCACTCTAAGTAATACTCTGTTGGTAATAAATTTCCTGCTAAATCGTCATTTTTTGTCCGGATATTTGCTGGAACGCCAGCCAAATGCTGCAAAAGCATGTCCACGCACACACCCCCGACCTGCACCACCGGTACAAGCACGGCTATAATACAATACGGCCCGGTCTCACTTCCACGCGAGGCTAAGCCGCGATCATATCTTTTACATTTTTTTGATTTTATACTGTGCTTCCTCTATACAGACATTATAATCTTTAGATTTGGCTTATGGATTTGAATAACTAAAGCGTGCCAGCTGCCTTACACAATAAATTCATATGGTCACATAGGAGCAGCTCATATAACTGCGCGGTACTCCAGAAAACCGCTAAAGATGAGACGCTATCCTTAATCTTTTCGAGCCATTCCTCCCTCCAGAACATAAAACACGCCCGATCGCATCTTCCCCATCCCCTGGTTCCCGGACAGATTACCCCTTCAAGCAGCACGAGACCTTTACATTTTTTCACCCTGAGATCGCGCTCATCTACAAAGCGCTCCATTACTTTTAGTACACGCTGCTCGGTATCACAATACGGCTGCTGTTCATACATGAATAGACAGCCCTTGAGTTTATTGCTTGAATCAAGCGTGGACTCGATTTGTGCTTTGGAACGGACCCGAACCAGGTCTCCCGTTTTTAACGGTTCCGTTTGTACATATTTAAGGGGCTCGCTTGATATTTTGGTTTTCCCCCTCCCTCTCAGTTTTTCCAATAGGTAATGTATTTTTTGACTTCGGTCGTGCCCAAGATGTCTTCGGATAAAATGTCTGACCGTCGTAGTGATCGACCGGGGAGGAACAGCAGCATTGCCTTCTCCTATTGGCTGCAGATCACACAGTTGGCATTCACCTTGATTCATACTTGCCCCTCCTTTTTATTCTTTTCTAAATATATACATATATATATATTATAAGTTAATACCTGTGCAGTGAGTACCCTTTCATTAATAGATAGAAAACGCCCTGATTGGGCGTTTTAGGCATTCTGTATTCTTAATCTGCAATTTACATATATCCGACCTTATTGGAATCTCTGTTACAGCAGTCTATTCACGTTCGCGTTTGGGGAATGGCTTGGCCGCCACCGGGTTTAAGTCTTTATTGAAAGAGGTTTCTCTGACTGGCAACAGCTCACCTTCCTGCCATTTTTGATAAACATACAGCACGGAAAAGTGAACAACATTGATTAACAGGACTTGAAAACTGGTAATGCCGGTCAGCCTGAATAAGCCTTGCGCAGGCAGCCAAACCCCCAGGAAGTAGTAGGCAAAAAACACGTCAAAGGCCAGGTTCGCTACAATATAGCGCCAGATGCGGCCATTGGTAAACTTGAAAATCCACATCGCCATTAGGGGCAGCAAACCATAATAATAAGGCAGCATTTGATAGAGCGGCGGTGAAGGGGTCAAAACCTCCCAAAAACCATAATTTATACCGACATCGTGGATAATGGTAGCCACTAGCGCCGCCAGGATGGTTACCGGCATGTACCGTTTTATTTCTTCTCTTTTCATGAAGACCAAAGTCAACCATGGTACCAAAAACAGAGCCCATGAATAAACTTGATTATTCATCGTGAACCCCCATTTCCTTATTCAATGTTTAGGTTGGCTTGTTGATTGATATTTAATACATTTCTAAAATTCTGCGGTTGGCGAAATATAATATTTAATGCGCGTAACCAAACTTATTTTTGAGCAGCCAGCCACTTTCTTGCATCGCTCGATTACAAATTCTGCCTTTCTCTCCTGTTAAATTTGTGAATAGAAAAAACTAGGGAAATACTGTTACCCCTTGGATTTCTTCTACATATATTGAACCAAGGAGGTGAAAGAATGATTTCTTCTGAAATGTCGCCGCAGCTTGTCTCCAAAATACAGAGGGTTATGAGTCTCGATATGCAAGCCGTAAGGCTGCTGGCAGAAATAGCCGAAGATATCCGCGATCAGAAATTACGCAGCCTTATTCTCAGCATAATTGGGGATGAGAACGGCAACGTTCGGTTCTTAACGTTGTTACTGTTGGCTATCAACGGTAATGATAATCCCACCAGGAACCGCAAATTGTAATCGATGTTTCAGTATTTATAGCTAATTCAATTTAAGGAGAGTGTATTAATATGGGTGAATCCAAGATGTCCGTTCAGCAAGCAGTATGTGCATGTCCTCAATGCGCCAATTACCGGTTAGCACTGGAGGAGTCCCTCCAGGATGAGATTTGCGATGCCGGTTTTTACGCTATGATAGCTAATGAAGCTCCTTCAGATATTTTGCGCGAGCTTATTACCAGCATTGTCGGTGACGAATATGGGCATGCCCGTTTACAGGCTGCTCTTCTGGGTCTCTGTCCGGCTGCGGTAACTTGCCCTCCCAATTGCCCGCCGGCCACCGGTGACTTTGCTGCCGATGTCAGAACCGCTATTGCCGGTGAATTAGGGGCCATCCGGCGCTATGCCGAACTGGCCGGGTGTGCTCCCACCCCGGAAGTGCGTTACCTGCTGACCTCGATTCTCGGAGACGAGTATGCCCACACCCGGATCTGGAATGCCATGCTGCTGGTCTCTTCTATTTGTCACTACCCCTGTGGCTAAAATACCTGAGGCATTTCCGGTCCCTTTTTCCTGGTGAAATAGTGAGAGCGATAAACCACTTGTTTATTCAATAAAGGAAGGCCTTCAGGTCTTCCTTTTATGTTTTTTGCCCTTTAGGAATTCATTCCGGTAGGCAGGCGATATTGTATACAGTATTTTCTCCTTAGTATCCTGCATGCGGGTTTTAGATACTATAGAATAGTACTAAATTTGTACATAGAGGTGTTTTGATGTCGAAGAAAACAAGAGTAGCGATTATAGGTTATGGTAATGTCGCAAGGTATGCTGTCGATGCCGTGCTGACTGCACCTGATATGGAACTGGCAGGAATCGTGTACCACAACTGGGCTGCCAAGGCCCACCTGATAACAGACCCCAGGCTCAACCTGGTCTCTGCCATCGAGGAACTATCCCAGGTGGACGTAGCCCTGTTATGCATTCCCACCCGATCGGTTCCGGAAGTAGCCTGCAACCTTCTGAGCAGGGGGATAAACACGGTCGACAGTTATGATATTCATGGCCAGCTGGCCGACCTTCGCCTCCAGCTGGATGAGGTAGCCAAGGCTCATAACAGCGTAGCAGTTATATCGGCCGGCTGGGACCCGGGCTCGGATTCAATGATCCGGTGCATGTTTGATTTCATGGTTCCGCGCGGGCTCACCTATACCAACTTCGGGCCGGGTATGAGTATGGGCCACAGCGTGGCGGCCAAATCAATACCGGGGGTCAAAAACGCCTTATCAATGACCATCCCCATAGGTACCGGGGTTCACCGGCGCATGGTCTATGTCCAGCTGCAGCCCGGCGCTGATTTCGAGGAAGTAGCTGCCGCGATCAAGCGTGACGCCTATTTCGCTAAGGACGAAACCATTATAAGCCAGGTAGCCGATGTGGAGATGCTGCTGGATATGGGGCACGGTGTAAGCATGGAACGTAAAGGAGTCTCCGGTGCGACCCATAATCAGCTGCTCAGTTTCGGCATGAAGATCAATAATCCTGCTTTGACTGCCCAGATTATGGTGGCGGCGGGCCGGGCCAGCCTGAAACAAAAACCGGGCGCCTATACTATGATTCAGATCCCCACTATCGATTACATGTATGGAGATCCGGACGATATTATCCGCCATTTGATTTAGAATTCACTATATGACCATGTTCATTAAAAAGATTGAGACCGCCTCATGGCGGTCTCTTAGGTTTTTTACTCGATTAATTGATTCATCGTTTCCGGGTAATAAGTCAGTCGGTTCGAGTCCGCAATAAATAGGCGGGATCTGTTGCCGCTCCGATCTTGATGGCGTAGGAAGATTTCCTGGCTATATCCTCATCGGTCACGATATGGATATCCAGCAAACCCTTCGATCCGTAACCGGTTCTCAGGTAATTCATCTCCGCCAGGCTCTGGCTCCAGCCATTCATCCATAGCTGCATTTCTTCCTTCTGCAAATCAGTGCCCTGGAAATGAATAATCAAATCGATATCGCTGCCGGGTCCGGCATCACCTGAATTAGTACTGCCAAACAGGTAAATGGCCTTGATCCCAAAGCGCTCCATATCCGCCGCCGCAGCGATGCGTTCGGCCATATAATGCCGCCAGCGCCAGAACTTCTCTTCTTTTGGCCGCAACGGGGGCTGCTCTTTGGGAACCGGACGGGTGTCTGGTCTGAACTCATCTTCACCCGCGAAGGCTGGGCTCAGATACCCGATCGCTTCCTCCAATTCCGCATTCATTGCAATATTTACGGCCATGCCTTCATAATCGGCCGGTACATCGATGACCCGCACCACGTCTTCCAGATAGGCGTAATCAGGTAATATTCGCCTCAGCAGGTTCTCGGAACGCAGGAAAAATGATTCTTTGAATACGACCTGATCCTGATCAGGATATAGGGGCAGGTAGCGAATATTCGACTCCACCAGGTCCTGAAAGAAATGGGTGCCAAACGATAGTTCCGGGACATAATTCAATTTCTGGCGGGCTATCTCGATCAAGGCCGCGGTGTTATTGATGTCAGCATAACTGACCTGTACCCCCAACCTGATGTCTCCCCGGCTCCCCCAACGGCCTGGCCCCATAAGTATGAAATGGTGCTTGGGCAAAAGCATGTTAAGTTTTCCCACCGCCCTGCCCACATTGATTAGATCCTCGAGCTTCTGCAGCCGGCTGTAACCCTCCGGGTCCACAAATACGATGTGCGAAATGTCCCTGATTAAGCCGTTGGACACGTAACGGTTGGCTGAAAACAGGATATCACGGCCGGGGATATCCTTGGGAATAGCGGCCGGGGCAATATCTTTGCTGAAACTCTGGGGGCGGCATTGCAGCAGGTAGAAATGCTCGCCATCAGAAGCAAATTCGAGGTCAACCGGGACACCTAATTTCTCCTGCAAGACTTTCATCATTAGGTGCACCTGTTTCATAAACGGGGTATCGGTTACCAGGCCGTCAAAGGTGACCAACAGCTCATCTTGGGCAAAGTCCACGCTGAAAGCATTGGCTTTACGGACATAATCCTGCTCATATACAGATATCATCTTATGGACTTGTGGGATCAAGTGCCCCCATTGCTTGAGAAGGGCTGATATCTCGACTGTCTCAACGATGTTCTTCTCCAGGTTGATCACATCAGCCTTTTTGGGTGAATAGCGCCTTATCTCCTCCGGCACGGTGTTTACCCGCAGGCGGGGCTGGCCAGGAGATACCAGTACCGGGAAATCATCGGTAAGACGATCCACTGCCCGGGTACCCAATCCCAGCACCAGGCGAACCAATCCATCCTCGCGCTTGATCCGCGATGACCAACGGAACTCGTTGTTGCTGAAAGCTACCCCGGAATAGACTGGCAAGAAGTATGGACCCACCCGGGTGCCTACCACTTCCTGAATGAGAATACCCATTTCTTCAGGGTAATCCAGCAGTCCCCGTTCGGCCCGGTATTGAATGGAATTGGGGCTGTATATCGAGGCGTATACCTCGGCAATAGCGTCAATTAGCTGCTCCAGACGTTCCTGTTTGCTGCCCTGATTGGCCAGGAAGAGACTTTTATATTTGCCGGAGAAAGCCGAACCCAGCTGATCCTCCAACAAACTAGAGCTGCGCACGATAAGCGGCTTTTCCCCGAAATCATCCAAGGCCATAGCCAGGCTCTTGATAATTCCGGTCGGGAATTCTGAGTTTTTCATAATGTGTACTATATTAGGATAATCAAGCCGGGCTTCATACAGGTCCTTATATTTTTGCACCCGCAGTTCTTCCAAGCGGTTATGGTGCAGGAATTCCTTCAGTGCATCAGTTGCAATATACCAGGTCCCGGGGACCTTCAATGCGCTCAAAATCGGATTATCCTGGCTGCACTTCTTCACAATCTGCTGAGCCAGGTAAAGCCCGGTACCTTTACCGCCGATTTTGCCGTGACTGCCTTCCGGGTAAATCAGGTGGCTGACGATCCGGTAGAAGTCATTTATTTCGAAAAAGGGCCGGGCGGTGTTGATGAATTCCAGTTTATCGGAAAGAAAACGGCTGATCAGAGCTACCACCAGCCAGCGTTCCATGGGGGAATAGCGCAGGGCACCGTCTTCACCGGTGTTCTTGTAGCGGGTTATCAACCGGCAGATCTCCGCCACCGAGGCGTTGATCCGGTCAACTTCCTTTATCAGCGGATAGGCCTTCTCCTCCTGGAGCCATTTTCTCACCCGCGAGGCAATCTCCGCATCACTAAGGTGACGGGCGGCTATTTTAAAAGCATGATCGGTTATGCTGATCAAGTCGCCCAAGGGGAATTTCTGGCTGGGATAATTCTGTTCCACCGTATCGGTATAGTGCCGCAGGCCTTCACCGAATGCCCACAGGACTTCCTCAGCCTCCCTGACTCCGCTCAGATAAAGATAGTTAATCATTTTACGGCATAAATGCAGCAGCATTCCCTGGTCGGTGCGCCCGATCAAATCCAGGATTATCATCCATTCATTGACCGGTTCACCGCTCAGATACAATCCGCTCTTGGAGGTATTCCATTCCTGGATGACCTGATCCATATAGCGATGCTGGATAGTCTGGCCGATGCGTTCACTGACAGTCCGCAGCAGCTTTCGTTCCTTTTCCAGGAAATAGCCCTCCGGGCTGCGCGGTACCCGGGCCAGGTAGACCACCGTAATGCGGCCGGTTTCTTTCCCGCCGACCTTGATGGGGGCGCTGTCCGACCACTGCGAGCTGACATAGCCCGGGGTAATATAACAGCCCTTGTCATAGGCGATCATTGCCCGGCATAATTCCGGGAACTGCCATCCTGAGGGTATAACCTGGGTTATCTGCTGGAATATCTCCGGCAGGGTTAAACGCTCATTGTTAAGAATCTCATCTACCTGGTAAAGGCAGTTGAGTTCCTTAGCCCGCTCTCTGAGACTGGCCAGATTGAGTTCATTCCCCAAATCGAATTCGTCCATGGTCTCACCTACATTCCTGCCGGCATGGTTAGGTTCAGTTTATCCTTTATACCCAACCCCGCATCTTGGCAGCATGGGCTACTCTGTTTATAGAAATCACATAGGCGGCATCGCGGGTATACATGTTGTGGCGTTCGGCGATATCCCGCACCGCCCGGAATGCTGAAGTCATCTTGTGATCCAGTTTGGTCAGGACTTCTTCCTTCTCCCAGTAATAGTTGGCGTTGGACTGCACCTGCTCGAAATAGCTGCAGGTCACCCCGCCGGCATTGGCCAGGAAATCGGGAATCACAAAAATGCCGCTGTTTCTGACCACTTCATCAGCAACGGTATTGATCGGTCCGTTAGCACCTTCGGCTATGATCTTGACCTGTTTGCTTATCTTACCCACATTGGCCATGTTTATTTGATTCTCCATGGCGGCCGGGATCAGAATATCGACATCCTGCTCGATCCAGGCGTCATGGGGTGCAACCTTGCAGCCCAGATCAAGGGCTTTGGATTTGTCTATGCTTCCGTAAGGATCAGTGATGTTGGGCAGTTCCCGGGCATCCAGGCCATCATCAGCCGTGTAGGAGTAAGCCATCTGGTCGGTATGATCCCAGCAGGAAATAGCGGTGATAGTTCCGCCCAGTTGCTGGTACAGTTGAGCGGCGTACTGAGCCACATTCCCGCATCCCTGGATACTGGCGGTGGTATTCTTGATGTCAATTCCTTTTCCAGCCAGAGCTTCGCGAATGGTGTAAACCACTCCATAGCCAGTGGCCTCGGTTCTGCCCAAGGATCCACCCATCTCTACCGGTTTGCCGGTTATAAAGCCCGGGTATCTCCCCCCATTGATCAATTCAAATTCATCCAGCATCCATAGCATATGTTTAGCATTGGTCATGACGTCCGGGGCCGGTACATCTATTACCGGGCCTACGTCCCTGGCTACCTGCCGGACCCAACCGCGGCACAATCTTTCCTGTTCTCCTTCCGACAGGTCACGGGGATTGCAGATTACTCCACCCTTGCCGCCACCCAGCGGGATGTCTACCACCGCGCATTTCCAGGTCATCCACATGGACAGGGCCCTTACTGTGTCAACAGTTTCTTCCGGATGAAAACGGATTCCGCCTTTGGCCGGGCCGCGGGCATCATTATGCTTAACCCGGTAGCCGTTAAATATCCGGGTGCTGCCATCATCCATATGTACGGGGATGGTGAAATGATACTCCTTCATGGGCTGGCGCAGCAGCTGGCGGGTAGCCTCATCGAGACCAATGATTTCAGCAACCCGGTCGAATTGCGCCTGGGCGTTTTCATAGGGATTGTAGGTCGATACTGTCATTGATTTTCCTCCTCAACGTCGAATATTAAAGTATAGTATACAATAATATTGCATTATGTGTACGTGTATACATAATGCAATCATCCAGGAGATCGACAGATACCGATTGGCCATCGTGACTCCCGAAAACAGGGGATTTCTCCCCTTAAAAAGATAACCACCCAGGCCGAAGTCCGGGCAGTTTAATCAAGATACGCAAATGTACCCAATAATAATGAAGATGTTAAAACCAATAAACCAGGTACAAGTATATATTGGAGATAACTATGGAGATCAGCATCAGAGGAAATCCGATCTTAATGAAGTCCAGAAATCTTATGGGGGTATTATTTCTCTCCGCGATCCCAGCCACGATGACATTAGCGGAGGCGCCAATCAAGGTACCGTTGCCGCCCAAACAAGCCCCCAGCGCCAGGGACCACCAGATGGAGTCCATGGGAATCTGACCCAATTGCCCAGCTTCCTGTAACAATGGAATCATGGTGGCTACGAAAGGTATATTATCGATAAATGCAGATGCAACCGCCGATAACCACAATACCAGACTACCCAGTAAAGGCACATTGTTGCCGGTAACTTGGACGAGTCTCTGGGCAATAAAACTTATCACCCCATTAACCTGCAGACTGCCGACCAGCACAAAAAGTCCCCCGAAAAAGAAAACCGTAGGCCACTCTATGGACAGCAGTATGTCTTCCGGCTCTTCTCTGGATACAAACAGAAGCACCGCGGCGCCCAATAAAGCAATAGTCGCTGATTCGAGATGCAATGCCTGGTGCAGCATGAAGCCTAAAATAGTCAGCCCCAGAACAGCCAGGGATTTTTTCAGCAGCGCCCACTCCCGGATGTGATCGAGTTCATTCATCTCCATCAGGGCTTTGATTTTGCTCTCATCGGTACGCAAATCTTTCTTGTAGATGTAGACCAGTATAATAGTGGTCACTATGAGGGTTACCAACGCCGGTACACTAAGGTTCATGATAAAATCCATAAATCCCAGCCCGGTAGCACTGCCGATCATAATGTTGGGAGGATCTCCGATGAGAGTCGCCGTACCGCCTATGTTAGATGCTAGTATCTCGGTAAATAAAAAGGGCATGGGAGATATGTCCAACCGGTCAGTGAGCGCATAAGTAATCGGGACTATTAAAAGTACCGCGGTCACATTATCCAGAAATGCGGAACTGACCGCCATAATCGCCGCCAGCACAATCAGCAGCCGGACCGGCTGGCCCTTCACCAATTTGGCCGCCTTTATAGCCAGGTACTCAAATATCCCGGTTCGGCGGGTGATGCCAACGATCACCATCATTCCTATCAACAGCAAAATAGTATTAAAGTCTATATGCTCGATAGCCTGCTCTTGGTTAATCAATCCCACTGCCACAACGATTGCCGCAGCCAGCCATACAATAACCGTGCGATGATATTTTTCGGCGATAATCAATGCATAGGCCAGGACAAAAATCCCTATGGCCACCCAAAAATTCGACATGTTTTATTCCTCTAAATCCATAAATTCCGGTCTGGTTACCACAAAGCATAGAAAAGAACAACGGCACTGGAAAAGGCAATTGCTACCCAGATAAAAGTTCTGATAAGGTCCTTCTTAACCTGTTCAGTTAGTTTATCCAATTCCCTGAACCTCCTTTCCTTGCACTCCCGGCCAGCCTCAAAAAAGGGACAAAAAAAGGGAGGGCAACCTTATAAAAGGTTACCCACCCTAGTAAGCCGATTTCTCAAGAAAAAACACCTTAATCAACCCCAAGTTGACCTTAGGCCGTTCTTTCACTGTAATCAGGTTTTCACCTCGATTACTTTGACCGCAACGCTTGATTATTTTTTTGTATAATACCACATTCAAATGTCATGCTTCAATATCAGGAACGATTATCCACCGACGGGAACCAGCTTTTTGGGGCTTACTTCTGCCCGCAACGTAAATTTCATGTATTTATCATGGGCATCAATACTGGTCAATCCAATTTCCTTATATCGGTCACATACATTATCTCGCAGGCTCCGTTGCCGGTATCATTGCGGGTAAGACTTGAACGCCAGGGGCCGTAGGGGAAGTTGACGCACACCAGGTAACCCTCCATTTTTATATGATCACCCTTGCTGATTCCCTTGATCTTTTTCAGAACATCTTTATTGGCATGGATCAGGTGAGTGTTGGCGGAATGGCTGGCAATGTAGGCAGGGGCGATCGGCAGACCTTCCGACCAGTGGTAGGTGTACCAGCGGGTACCC
>CAZOZX010000008.1:0-40711 GCA_964584415.1 uncultured Syntrophomonas sp. | reverse complement strand
GCGACCCAGGCGGGTATTCAAGCTGGTCAGGATTTTTTCCATCGCAGCAAAATCGGGGACGGCGAATTGGGCTGCCTGGGTAGGGGTTGCGGCGCGTAGATCCGCGGCCAGGTCACAAAAGGTCACGTCTACCTCATGACCTACCCCTGATATCACCGGAATGGCTGAATCATATACCGCCTGAACCAATTCCTCGCTGTTGAATGCCATTAAGTCTTCTAGAGATCCTCCTCCGCGAGCTACAATAATAACATCAACCAATCCGTATTCATTAAGCATTTGCAAACCATAAGCTAATTCCCGGGGAGCATCGTTTCCCTGAACAGAACTGTGGGCAAGAATCACGGTTGCTCCTGGGTGGCGCTGCTTTATGACCCGCAATATATCTTGCAGAGCGGCCCCATCCTGAGATGTAACAACTCCCACCCGATTTACTATGCTTGGAATCGCTTTCTTCTTTTCCAGGGCAAAATAGCCTTCTTCGGTCAGGCGAGCTTTCAATTTCTCCAGGTACAGAAACAGGCTGCCGGCTCCATACGGCTGCATCTCTTCCACATATACCTGGTATTTCCCTTGCCGGGTATAGACTGAAACATAACCGCGTAAAAGTACTTCCATCCCATCTTCCGGACGGAAATTCATTTTCTGGACCCGGCTTTTAAACATTACACAGCTGACTGTGGCAGCAGCATCTTTAAGGGAGAAATAGCTATGTCCCGATTGCTGATAATACCGAAATCCAGAGAGCTCCCCTTTCAGCCAAAAATCCTGTAAAAGCTCGTCCTGATCCATTAGCCTGGAGATATATGTATTTAACGTGCTGACAGTCATAAATTCCTGCAAATCTCTTAACCTTTCTGGATTCGACTCGCGGCCTGGCATAGATTTTCCATTAGCTGAGCGATAAGCAAAGGTCCCATTCCACCTGGTACTGGCAGCAAATAACCATTTGTACCTGCCAATTGTTCTTTGTCAATATTTCCGCTGGTACGTCCATCCAACCAATAAAAACCGGCATCGATCAAGAGTGTACCGTCCTTAACCTGACTCCCCTCGACAATTCCGGGAGCCCCTTTTTCTATAACAGCAATATCACAACCAGGCAAGTATGAAGAATCATACTCAGGCGTTACCATAACATTGCAGCCTTCCTTAATAAATAGAATAGCCAGACTTTGAATAACGTCAAATGAATCTCCCACCAGCCAAACCTTCTTGCCCGGCAAAGGTCCGGCATAATTCCTGGATATATTCAGGCAGGCCTTAGCCGCACAGCTTATATAAAGAGGCTCACCAGCCAAGAGCATGCCCAGATTGTGTGGAGTAAAACCATCCACGTCCTTGTTGGGGCTGATAGCCGCCAGCATTTCATCCTGATAGGGCTGCAGCGGTTCGGAAACCGGCAGTTGTAATAGAATCCCATCTACTGCCGAATCCTGGTTTAAGGCCCTGATCTGGTCCAACACTTCTTCTTTTCGAATATCGGCAGGTAAATTCACTATTTGGGTTATCCCGCCGATAGCAGCTGTCGCTTTCACTTTTAGGTTTATGTACCGTTTATTTTCCGGATTATCACCAATGTCTAATATCGCCAGACAGGGTGTTAATCCGGCGGCTGAATTGAGTGCCTGCAGATTTGCTATTGATTGGTCGGCTATAATTTTGCCGCTGATAATTTCCATATAAGAACACCTCTTGTAATGTCATAGTTTAGCTTAAGCTCAGATATAAAGCAAAAAAGGCTCGTAAGCCTTTAATAAAGTAGTTTGTTCAAACATAATCAATCTTTTTGCTCTTTTATTCTGTCCAGAATAGCATTTATGAAGCCCACCGAGGCAGGTTCGCTATAGCGTTTGGAAATCTCCAGGGCTTCATCAATCGCCACCGCCGGTTTCTCAGCCTCATAAATCATCTCATAGGCGGCCAGGCGTAAGAGATTACGGTCCACCGAAGACATTCTTTGTATGGTCCATTCTTTTGACAAGTCGGCCAGGAGTTTATCTATTTCGGGCATCTTTTCTACTGAACCTTTTACCAGAGTCCAGGCAAACAATTGATCCTTTTCGGCCAAAGGTGTCTCTCCCAGCAGCAATTCAAAAGCTTGTTGGGGGTCAGCCTGGACCAAGTCTACCTGAAAAAGAACTTTGAAAGCCACTTCCCGGGCTTTGCGTCTGCTCAATTTGTGCTCCTTTCGATTCTTAACTTATTTCTTAAATAGGTTTTTGACCCATGCTTCCATATCTACCTGTTCATCAAGTTTCTTGCCAACCTGGTACCCAACAAATATACAAAGCACAATAAATAAAGTCCGCCAAAAGCCAAAGCTGATAAACAAAATACTGGCCAATAATCCCAGCGTTACACCTATAGCTTTGCCCCGATGCTCATCCATTATATAAACAATAATTTTTTCAAACATATTGAATCTCCTTATTTGCCGGCTGGAGTAAATTCATCGATTAAAACTTTAATCTCAGCCACCTGCAGGCCGCCAACCTTTTCGAGGTTATCTCTAACCACGGTTTGTAACAAAGCTGATATTTCAGGAACATTGGTGTCAGGAAGTATCATGGTATGGAGCTTTACCTTTACTCCGGATGGGGTACGAGATACATCCGGTCTCATTTCCTTAATCCCTTCAACTTGTCTGATAGCCCGCATGATAATAGCCTTGACGGCTGGGATGCTCATCGAAATTTCCCCGTCAGTACCCTGGCTAACCGTCACCGTATCGATCCCTGGCACGGGTTTTAAAGCCCAGATCAGCATTAGAAGCGCGACAAATCCAACAATAATACCGGTTAAGCCGGCAATGATCTTATTGTTTGGTGAACCCAGAATGGAGTTCAGATAAACCTGGGGATCCAACCAGCCTAAAGTGGCTCCCACAATAATCGCAGCGAGAACCAGAATAATCAAGTTATATATCAACAGGACAAATCGGCCCATCCCTGTCATTTTTATTCCTCCTCCATAATTGACAATAGAGATAACCCCCTGTTACATCAGGGGGTTATCTCTATATATTACTCACAGTCTAGTCTGCCTGTGGTAGGTTAGCCTCATCTAACTCAGAGGGTGCTTTCTTGGTTTGTACTGAAACAACATGGACATTAACTGCAGTTACTGTCAGTCCGGTCATTGTTTCAACTGCCTGCTTCACTTCTCTTTGAACGTTCTCTGCTACCTTGGGAATCGCATATCCAAATTCGATTATAATAAATATATCGATACTAGTCTGGTCACCAGAAGATTCAACCTTTATACCCTTGCCCAGATTCTTCCTTCCTAATTTTTCAACCAGATCGGTACCCCAACCGCCGCTCATATTGGCTACGCCCTCAACATCCGCGGCAGCTAAGCCTGCGACTGTGGACACGACTTCATCGGCAATTCGGATAACACCTAAATCATTGGGGATCTCCGGTTTAACATTTTCCATGTATTCCACCTCCGCTTATATTATGCTGTTATTTTAACAGACCTAACCGGCGTTTATCAATCTTTCTATCCTGATACTGCCAAATAACTAGACATTGCCCATCCGCCTGGATATGAAATTGGTGTATACCTCACCCCGGCGGAAAAATGCGTTATCGATTACCTGCAGATGAAAAGGTATAGTGGTTGCAACGTCTTCGACAACCAGCTCGGTGAGTGCTCTTCTCATTCGGGCTATCGCCTCTTCCCGATTCTGCCCCCACGCGATCAGTTTGGCAACCATAGAATCATAAAATGGGGGTATATTATACCCGGTGTAAACACAAGAGTCGACCCGTATACCTGGTCCGCCCGGGGGCAGATAATTAGCCACTAAACCAGGGGATGGCCGGAAATCGTCGTTGGGATCTTCAGCATTAATCCGGCACTCGATAGCCCAGCCTTTGATCTGAATATCTTCCTGGCCAAAACCAAGCGGTTCGCCGGCAGCGATTTTAATTTGTTCTTTGATAATATCTATGCCCGTCACCATTTCGGTCACAGGGTGTTCAACCTGTACCCTGGTATTCATCTCAATAAAATAAAAGGTCTTATTTTTATCCACCAGGAATTCAACCGTTCCAGCACTAGTATAATTGGCTGCCCGGGCAGCTTCTATCGCTGCAGCGCCAAGTCTGGTCCTTAAATCAGGATCCACGAATGTGGATGGAGACTCTTCTAAGAGTTTTTGATGCCGTCTTTGTAAAGAACAGTCCCGTTCCCCCAGGTGAACTATATTGCCGTGCTCGTCACCCAATATCTGCACTTCTATGTGGCGAGGTTCCTCGATATATTTTTCTATGTAGACTTCATCATTGCCAAAAGCTGCTCCGGCTTCCAAGCGGGCCATCCCTAAAGCTTCCTTTAAGGCTGCCTTACTGTGGGCCAGACGCATCCCGCGGCCGCCTCCACCGGCGGAGGCTTTGATGATAATCGGATATCCTATCGATTCCGCCAGGGTAACTGTATCTTGCAGGCTGCCAGCTGCCCCTTCACTGCCAGGTACTACAGGAATTCCCACCTGTCTTACCAATTCCTTAGCTTTGACTTTATCTCCCATGGTCTCGATTACTGAGGCACTGGGACCGATAAACTTGATGTTGTTGGTGGCACATAACTCAGCAAAATAAGAGTTTTCGGCCAGAAAGCCATACCCTGGATGTATTGCCTCAGATCCGGAGTTTATCGCAGCGGAAATTATATTAGCGATATGGAGATAGCTTTGATTAGCCGGCGCTCCGCCAATACAAATTGCCTGATCCGCCATTTTTATGTGCAGGCTGTCCCTGTCCGCCTCAGAATAAACAGCTACCGTTTCAATATTTAATTCTTTACAAGCTCTAATAATACGTAGAGCTATTTCACCTCGATTAGCTACTAAAATCCTGGTGAACAATTTACCACTCCTAGCTCTCTTTTATCCTAAACAAAACCTGATTGTACTCCACCGCCTGACCGTTTTCTGCGGCTATTTCCATAATGGTACCGTCATATTCACATTTAATATCATTCATAAGTTTCATGGCTTCTACGATACATAAGATCTGGCCTTTGCTGACTACGTCCCCAACTTTCACATAGGGTTCGCTATCCGGTGAGGGGGCATGATAAAAGGTGCCTACCATGGGTGACTTTACACTGACCAAACCAGCTTCACGGGTTGGCCCGGGGGCATCTGCTGCCATAGCCTGTTCACCGATGGCCACAATTTTCTGAAGCTGGGGTGAGTGCTCCTGGGACGCCGCTTTCCGGAGCATCAGTTTAATTTCATCCGTTTCAACTGAAAGTTCGGTAAGACTGCTCTGTTCTAATAACATAACCAATTCGCGTATCTCTTCTAAATTCATTTCTTCATCTCCCTGAAAAATCGATGGTTTCGGTTATTTTGTTTACTATACCCGCAAATTTTCACGACGGTTTGAATTGAATAAATCATGAACAATCATAAAATCTGCAGTATATCTGAGTACGATTTTGCCAACGTTTCTTTATTATATTGATAAAATCCATATATTTCAATCGAATACAATATTGCCTGATCTCATTATTCCGGACTAACCTGTAAAACCGCAACCGCTTTATCAGCAACTCCAACCGCGGCACTAACGGATTTCCTGATTGAATCTTGTCCCAGCCCATTTGTATCATTAGCCGAGATGAGTACCATGGTTGCAGTATCACTGATTATCACAGCGCAATCGGAACACCCCTGCGCTTTTACCAAGGCTTCTGCTTGTAATTCTTTTTCATCTCGATCCACAAGGGTAACCAGTTTGGAATAAGCTGCTTGCTTAGCCTGGGCAGGACTATCAACACTGCCGGCAATTTGCTGCAGCAAGCTTATCTCCTTACTGCGCACCCTGGCTCTCTCCAGACGATATTCAGACAAGCGTCCTGATGAATCCGCCAAAGCAGAGGTCGATGTCTGCGTCTCTTCGATGGTAAAGTTGCTCACTGTTGTTTTTTCAGCTTCGGGTGACAGGGTTAATATCGCTCCATATTTGTCTGCCAATCCGATTCCAGCCCAGACAAATATCACTATAGCCAATATTAATGACACCGTTCTAATACTACTTCTGCTTATCACCATTTATATTTCCTTTCCGGGCTTCGACCCTGACTTGATACGGAGATATGTTGAGAAGAGTGGCGGTGGCACTGGTAAGCTTTTCCTTGACTGCGGTATTCACTGCCCCGTCAGCTACTACCAATACGCCCACCACTTCTGGAGCGCTATCTTCTACCAGCAAAGCAGCTCCCCCCGAAACAGCAATATCACTGCTCTGGCTTTCTTCAACTATATTACGGTCTCCCCCTACATTATCAGCTTCCTGGGTCTCTCTATGTTCATTCTTGGTGTTTCTCGCGTAGTTCTTAAGTCCATCGGAACTCAAGGTTATGCTCACTTGTACTGTTCCTGCCCCCTCAACCTGGGAGAGTATTTGCTCCAAATCAGCAGCCAGATCTGCCCTGGCCCGGCCAACACCTGCAGATTGAGCAGTTTGAGTCCCTGGTTCACTGGCTGATTCAGTATTATTTGATGGCCAGATAAGGGCCAACAATCCCAGGCATATGGCAGCCACCAGTAAGTACTTGATCTGCTTCCAGCCAGGTGGGGGGCTCTTTGCAGTTCCGCCGCTTATTTTTCTCCTCCATTCATCCAACATATTTTCAACTCCCTTCAAATTTGACGTTTATATCTTCTTCCTGCAAGCCATACAGGTTGGCCAATAATTTTTTCATTTTATTGCTTATGGCGTCCTGATCAGAATTCTCCGCAGCGCCGCTTTCTCCCCATACCTCCACCGGCTGAACCGGGCGATTTTTGTCAGCTGAGGCTGAACGCACTATCAGGGAAATCTTTTGGGGATTACCGTTATCCGCTATGGTTACCGCCGCCTCAACATCATTAACCCCTGGTACCAAGATTGCTACCGCTCCTATCTGCCCTTCCACTTTCTTCTGTAAAAGCGAACCGCTCTGGGCAGCAATCTGTTCCTGAATCTTTTCACTGTTCCGGTTGATTCTGTCTGTTTCGGCTTTATATTGGCGGTCATCCCAGGAAGATATTTGAAAAGTTTTTTCTTCATACAGATAACCAAGGCTGGGTGTCAATATCGCAATTAATACAAACATCCCCACTGCAAAGCGTACAAATGGTTGGGTACTGCCCTCTGGCAACATCATCTCGAGGATCGTGGAGATAATGATGATGACGAGCAGATTTCTGACTATCTCAGCAATTACATCCATACCAACCCCCCTATCAGCGCAGCATGGTGAAGTTGTTCGACATACCGGCCAGAATAGCAATCATGATAAAGAACATTACTGCTACCGCTGCCGTTGCTGCCATTAACAAAAACAAGTGCGTACTCATTACCTCCAGGATGGAGGCGGTTTTGCTGTCTCCCATCGGTTCAATAACAGCCCCAACCAACTTGTATATCAGGCCCAAAGCTGCAATCTTGATTACCGGAAGTATAATTATGCCCATTATAGTAAGGACTGCGAAGATCCCAAGAGCATCCTTTAACATCACTACATAACCAGCGGCAACTTCAACTGTATCCCCCACCATTTTGCCCACCACCGGAATAGCGTTATCTGTTACAAACCTGGTGGTACGTAAAGCAACTTTGTCCAGAACCGAAGCGTACAAAGAGCGCAAGGTGAGTATGCCGACAAAAATAGTCATGATCAAACCCAATGTGATCTGGGCCATCTGAGTACAAAACCGGGCCAATTTTTCCACTTTGACGGTTTCAGAAAGATTGTTGGCTAAGCTCAACAGAGCAGACATGATAATCAATGGAAAAACAATATTTTTTACGGCACTGCCGAATATGGTGGCTCCCGTCATCAGTAATGGGAAAAGCATGGCTGATGCATTGAGATTACCCAGCCCGGCAACGATTGCCATCATGGGCGGTAAAACCCCCATCATAAAATCTGACATATTGTTAATAGTCTGATGGCCAATATCAAGGGCTATCTTAAAACTCCCCAGTGCCAAGGCACACATGGCTAAGAAACATATCAGATAAGAGATTCGGCTGATACTGGAAGCAAAAGAGGATTGCAGGTTTATCAACAGCGCTGCCAGTACTGAGAGAATGATGAGTTTTGACAGCAGACTGGAATTAGCCAGGATTTCTCTGAATAGAAGCCTAAACAGCGTTGCCGGAATTTCTTTGTAATTAAATTCCCAGTCTCCTTTGATAAAATCGGTTAACCATTCTTTCACAGTTTTATTGCTCATAAAGATACTCGTTTCATCTTCAACATGGCTCCTGAATTCCTCCATATTCTGAAGGTCCAGCGAATCCATGGTTTCCTGGAAAGAAAACACTTCAGATAGGGAAGATGTGCTGCTCATCGCCTGGTCCGGATTCAAAGCTATCATTAATACAACCAGTAAGAACAAAAAGTATCTTTTCATAGGCCATCACCTGCTGACATCAATTTAACCCGGCATTAACTCGAGAAGTGATTCCAGTATCGCCACCAAAATAGGCAGGGCCATAACGGCAATAATAATCTTGGCGGCAAATTCGACTTTTTTGGCCACCGCCTGCTCCCCGGCGTCCTGGCATATTACGGCTGCAAATTCGCCTAAATAGGCGACGCCCATTATTTTCAGGATGGTGCCCAGGAAAAAGTTATTAATACCTGCCTTTTGGGTCAACTCTTGCATAATTTCTATAATGGTGGCCAGTTTGTCTATCATGGCAATGAAGATGATAACACTGAAAGCTATGCTCAACTGGATCGCCATCACTGGTTTTTCCTGTCTTAGTATCATAAGAAATACTGTAGTTACAAGGGCCAGTCCAATTATTTGAGAGATTTCCATTGTAAATGTCCCCTTCCAAGGCATTGGTTTTTATAAGTTGAACACTGCCCTAACTGTGGTGAACAGTTGATTCATCAACTGCACTACCATGATGAGTACAATTACTACTCCCGCCAAGGTCAACATTTCAGCCTGTTCTTGCTTCTGTGCCTGTTTGAGAACAATACATAATACCGATATTAGAATGCCTATGCCGGCAATGCGGAAGAGAATCTCAATGTTCATCTCATAACCCTCCAAAATTTTTAATTAGCCCAATAACCTTTTTGTATGCGATGTCCGGAAAACGGATTTAATATAGTCAAATAACCATAAGGACTACGGTTGCCCCAAACGCAAATCCACCATATACCCTGAGTTTTCGCCCCGAGGCTTCCTCTTGCCGGGCCTTATTTTCCAGAATTTTAAGTTGCTCTTGAATCATGGCAAACATTTTGAGCTGTTCCTCCACTCCTGACATACCTAACTGTGCTGACATAGCACCAAGCAATTCAATATCTTCGGTTTTCAGTTCCGAGATCGAACGTATTTTATCAAGATTTTGCCGCCATGCTTCGCTGAGCGTTATTCCCGCCCGGTTGTATAAATCTGCACTAACATTGCTAAAAAAGCTCTTGGCTGGTTCATCGGCATTCTGCGCCGATCTGGACAAAGCTATTGGCAAAGGGGAATGCAGGTAATTTATTTCTTTTTCGAGGTAACCCAGAGCCAATCTGATGCTGACGATATGTTCAATCCTTCTGCGGAGACGATTGGCACTGAATAACCCATATACCCCGCATGCACCGATTACCAGAACTGCCCCCATCATTTTCAGCAACATAGCTTATCCCACCTCACTAACTGTTCCACCGTTCCCGGTCCCTGACGTCTGGATAACACCACCAGGTTGGCAAAGGCAGATGTCTGCAGCAATTCATTTAACAGGGGACGCTTCTTTATCTGCTCCAAATCCCCCCCGTGCACACTGGTAATAACTGTGACCCCTGCATTTAAGCAATCCTGAATAGCATCAATATCCACACTCTTTCCGATTTCATCGGTCACCACCACCTGAGGAGACAGTGAGCGTATTGCCATGATCATGCCAGCTGCTTTAGGACAGGCATCCAGCACATCGGTTCGTATCCCTATATCCATTTGCGGCTGCCCCAAATAGGTTCCGGCTATTTCCGAACGCTCATCGACAATAGTCACATTACATCCAGAGCGCCGTTGGCTCCCATTGGATAGGCAACGGGCAATGTCCCGTAAGATTGTTGTTTTACCGCAACCTGGAGCAGATATGATAAGGGTGTTACCCGGAATGCTGTCAGCTGGACAAATAAAATCCAAAATAGTCCCGGCACAGCCCTTTACCTCCCGAGCTATCCGAAATGCAATTCCCGAAAAATTCTTTATGGTTTTTATTTCCGAATGACCGAGTACCACCTGACCGGCCAGTCCCACCCGGTGCCCGCCCGGTATAGTAATATAACCCCGGCTAATTTCCGTCTCGAACGCATACAGGGAGTTTTCACTGATAGACGCAATGGTGCGCAAGATATCATCGGCTTTAACTATATAACCCATTGCCGGATCAGAGTGAAGCTTCCCCTTGGCATCCAGGATGAGATCCCGCGCTCCGATCCTCAAAGAAAGTGGCTGCTGGTTTCGAAGGCGAATTTCTTCTAATCCCTGGCTGTATTCAGCTTGCATAGCCAGCAGCATGGTTTGGATATGGACAGGAAAATAATGAAGGATATCTTTCTCCAGTATGTCTGCGTCCCTTGTTGCCAAGCTTTCATCACATCCTTTGCATCCCGGGTTAAATTTTGTTTAAGGTGGAGCAATCACTAATAAATATTGGGCTGGAGAGAAAAATATGCCAATTTCAGGCACAAAAAAAGAGGGAGCTCAGTTCAAGAGCTCCCTCTTATGATAAAAATGTTTAGGGCCCAGGATTAAATCCTTCTAATTCTATGTCTTCGTCAACCGGCAAATGTTGATAATCGAAGGCACCATCATTGACAAAAACCACTTCGTTACAATTCGGGCAAATTATTTCGATAATATCCTCGTCTTCAAAGCTATCGGTTTCAACATATAACCTCTGTCCGCAATGGCTGCAATCAGTCTCAATATATTCTTCTCCTGAGACCATCTCCTCGAGTTCCAGCAAATCATCATCTACACACTCTATATAACTGTGCATTTGTTCCAAATCTCTTTGTAAAGAATTGATTTCATCTGCCATCTCGTTTAAGACCGCCAGCATTCCCGAAATAATTTTCCCCTGGGGACTTCCTTCGTTTATGGTTAATCCCTCGCTTAAACCCTGCAGGTAACTGACTTTCTCTATTATACTCTGCAAAATAAAATCCCCCTTTTTGTACGATAAATTTTTCGACTGCTGTTAGTATTCGTTCAAAAAGAGGGAAATAAACTTAAACGTAAAATTGATTTGAAATTATACTCTCTCCATATATTCACCAGTACGGGTATCAACGCGCAGACGATCACCGGTATTAACAAATAAAGGCACCTGAACTGAGGCTCCGGTTTCCAGGCGAGCCGCTTTGGTTGCACCTTGAGCGGTGTCACCTTTTACTCCTGGCTCGGTATCTACAACCTCCAGCTCAACGAAGTTGGGCATCTCAATTCCCATGATTTCAGTTTGATACATCAAAACCATTATGTTCATATTTTCCTTCAGCCACTTCACTCCATCGCCCATACTCTCACGGGTGATGGTAAGCTGTTCATAATTATCATTATCCATAAAAATGTAATCGTCCCCATCCATATACAGGTACTGCATTCCCCGTTTATCCAGATGGGCACGATGGAGTTTTTCGCCGCCACGGAAAGTTTTCTCGACTACTCCCCCGGATTTGACATTTTTTAATTTGGCTCTGACAAACGCTGCCCCCTTACCGGGTTTCACATGTTGGAATTCGACTACTTGATATACTTGCCCCTCAAGCTCCACAGTAACACCGGTTTTGAAGTCATTAACTGAGATCATTTTATCCCTCCATCATATTATTAATAGCTCTTTTTCTGAAGCCGTAATGACTTCGCACCCACCCTGCTTGACTATAACCGTATCTTCGATCCTGATTCCACCCCAACCTGGTATGTATACCCCTGGTTCAACGGTTACCACCATGTTCTCTTCCAAAATCACATCTGATAAAGGGGACAGATTGGGCAGTTCGTGTATTTCCAATCCCACCCCGTGCCCGGTACTGTGCTGAAAATAAACATCCAGCCCGTATTTTTCCAACCCTTTCCTCACCTGTAGATCTATCTCACGGGCATTGGCTCCTGCCCTTATACTGGCAACCCCTGTTTGCTGAACTTCCAGGACCCGGTGATAGATGTCGCGTAAACGGGGCGAGGCTTCACTGATTGCAACCGTACGAGTCATATCACCGGCATAACCTTGATAAAATCCTCCATAATCCATGGTAAGCATGTCCCCGGATTGTAACAGCCTTTTCCCCGGTTGACCATGGGGAAGAGCTGCGTTTTCTCCGGCCACGGCAATAGTAGGAAAAGATTCACCGCTGCAGCCAGATTCTTTAAGCAGAAAACCGATTCGGTTGGCAACCTGGGTTTCACTCAATTTTGGCCCTAATTCTGCGCATATCTGTTGAAAAACACTGTCCCCAATCCGAGCTGCCATCCTGAGCCGCGCTAATTCATCATTATCTTTTATCTTACGCTGCTCTTCGATAACATTAGATTGAGGATGTAGTTTTGTCTTTAAACTGGCCTCCAGCTGCATGAATAGTCCATAGGTTATATGGTTGCTCTCAACCGCAAGGCTATTATATTTATCGCAAATAGCTGCCAAGCTGTCAAGTCCGGCCCCTTTTACCTGGGTCAAGGCCCAATCAGGGCATTCTCTTTTGACCTGTTCCAGGTACCTGCCGTCCGTTAGTATAAATTTATCCGCAGCGGTAATTACCAGTTTGGCATCACTTCCACCGGTGAAGGCGGATAGATAAAAAATATTTTCCGGCTTAGTCACCAGAAATGCATCTAACTGATTCCCTGCGAGAAAATTCCGCAAACCAATAAGTCTATTTTCTATCGGGATTCACCTGCTCCCCGATGAAATCAAGAACCAACCAGACGGCATGCAGCTCGCAGCGCTAATTGGTAACCATACGAACCCAGTCCAAATATTCCGCCAGCTGCCAGAGGTGATATCAAAGACTGTTGGCGGAAACTCTCCCGGGCATATATATTGGAAAGATGTACTTCGATCACTGGGATTTGTACGGTTTTCAAAGCGTCATATATAGCCAGACTGTAATGACTATAGGCACCCGGGTTTATGATTATACAATCAACTTGCCCCCATGCCTGCTGAATTCTATCCACCAATGCTCCCTCGTGATTAGATTGAAAGAATTCGATAATGACACCCAGTTCGGTGGCTAAATCAGTCAATTCCTGGTTGATCTTCTCCAAGTTATCACTGCCATATATCTCTTTTTCCCTAATGCCCAGCATATTTAAATTGGGCCCGTTAATTACTAAAATCCTAGCCACTATATACTCCTCCCTTCTAGTGCCCGGAAACGTTTAGGCACTTAAACCTAATCGATGATGCGGCTTTTCCGCCAAAAAATCGCAGGTCGCTGCCTACTGCTTCCACCTCCCGCAGCAAAGTGAAAACATTACCAGCTATGGTAATACCTCGGAACGGATACGTCAACTGGTCTCGTTCAATCATCGAGCCAGCGGCTCCCAAAGAAAAATCACCGGTGATAGGATTAGCGGTATGCATACCCATAATCTCGGTTATATATATTCCAAAATCAACACCCGATCTTAATTCTTCCGGGGTGTAATCGCCTTTTTCCAACATAAAATTAGTGGTACCAACCACCGGGAGGGTACGAAATGACCGCACCGCGTTGCCGGTGGATCGTGACCCGTCTCTATTGGCGGTAACCGTGTCATAAAGAAATCCCTGTAAAACTCCTTTATCAATAACTGTATTTTTGCGGGCCGCTACCCCTTCTCCATCAAATGGGAAAGAAGCGATTCCCTCTGTCATAGTGGCATCATCTACGAGAGTAACATTGGGACCGGCAACTATTTGACCGATTTTATCGGCCAGTCTTGATTTCCCTTTCTGCACTGAGTCAGCTTCAACCGAGGCCGACAAAAGGCCAATAAAACGGGCTACAGTCTGAGCATCCATTATGCAAGGCATCTGTCCTGAAGCAATTGTTCGACCATTTAGACTGCGCAGCGCTTTCTTGGCTGCCTCTTCCCCTATCGCCAACGGATCGAGAGACACATACTTTCTTTGCAGATCATAAGCAAATCCGTTTTGGACTTCGTCATCGGCAGTTGCTGCCAGAGAAATATGCAGTCCGCAATAATTGGCCTGTCCAAAAGCGTAAAGATTATGGCTGTTCATTACCAGTAAAGATGTCTCGTAGTCAGTATATCCGGCACTATTGACCAATGTTATACGCGGATCATAGGAACGGGCAATCGTTTCCAAGTTTTTGGCCAACTCTATTTTGGTCTCGACTGGCACTGAACGAAGTCCATCATCAATTATATTAAGCTGAGGATAAGTTTGTTTGTCTTCCGGTAGGCAATTATACTGATTGGCGGATGAGTGATAGGCTATATCTTGAGCTTTTCTCACTACTTCTGCTACAGCTGGCGCTGAAATATTGGTGCCATAGGCAAATCCCACCCGCCCATCACGGATTACCCTAATCCCTATCCCGGTTTGCTCAGCTTCTTTAAAGGTTTCAATCTGACCTTGGCTGACATCAATATTCCTTTCCCGGGTATGCATTAGGAAGGCTTCTCCTATAGTACCCCTGGAGCGCATATGCTCAAGAGCAACTTCACCGGCTTTTCTTAAGCTTGTCTCCAACGCCAACCACCTACTTCCTGGTAATCCTGCCATTCGGGGGCGTTTTATCCCGCTGGATTCCACCTATAGTCAATTCTCTGATACGAATGGTAGGTTGGGCATCGCCAACCGCTACTCCCTGGCCGTCCTTACCACAGATCCCTAAGGCAAAACCCAGCTCGCAGCCAATCCGATCTATGTCCATTAAGGCGCGTGGTCCGTTGCCTATTAAAGTGGCTCCACGGATTGGCTCCTTGATTTCTCCATCTTCAATTAAGTAACCCTCCTGAACGTCAAAAACGAAGTCCCCGTTAGTTGTATTAACCTGCCCGCCACCCATCTTTTTAACCAATAAGCCCTGGGCAGTATCTTTGATTATTTGTTCAGTCTGATCGCTGCCTGGCATAATAAATGTATTACTCATACGGGGAATCGGTTTCTCCTGGTAAGACTCCCGCCTTCCATTACCGGTTGGTTTCTTCCCATCCTTTTGGGCAGTCAAACGGTCATATAGAAATCCCTGAAGGTAACCCTTATCAATCAGCACATTACGACGGGCTGGAGAGGCTTCGTCATCCCAACGATAGCTGCCGTATTTACCGGGCAATGTAGCATCATCGACTACGCTTACCTCCGGGGTCGCCACTTGGGAGCCAATTTTGTTCTTGAATACAGATAGCCCCTTTTGTGCCAAATCCGCCTCCAGACCATGTCCGCAGGCTTCATGAATCATCGTTCCTCCCGCTTCGGCATGCATCACCACTGGCATACGCCCCGCCGGAGCCGGAGAAGCTGATAACATACCTATTGCCCGCAGGGCTGCTGTGGAAGCCATGTCTTCTACCGAAACCTGATCCAGGAGTTCCCAACCCGATACCGCACCGGCGGTTTCCTGGGCGGTTTGTACTTGTCCATTCCGGGCCGCAATTACATTAACCATCAATCTGACCCGAGCAGTTTCATCTTCGACTAACTCCCCATCCGAATTAGCTATTTGGACCGTTTTATGCAGATCGCCAACTGCTATTGACACTTGCTTTATATCTTCATCTAAATCACGAGCAATATGGTTGCCCCGCTCCATATATTCAATTTTTTCGCTAAAGTCCACCTCTTCGGGGAGACGCCTGAAGCATATCGGCAGGTCTGATTGACGATGTTGCAACGCTGAGTTTTTCTTCATAGCCAGGGTTTTACTTGCTAATCCATGGCTAACCCTTTCCGCAGCCGTTATAAGACCATCCTGTGATAAGTCATTAGTGTAAACGTAGAAGGTGCGCCCATCCACGATCAGCCGAATACCTGCACCGGCTTCACGCCCGTGGTTAATTTTCTCGATATTGTTGTCATCCAAGATAATATTGCTGGTTTGTTTATCCTCAATGTAGATTTCCGCAAAGTCACCGCCCTTTTCCAGAGCCTTATCCAGGATAAGGGCTAACACATTTTTATCTAACATTAAAACACCCTCCGATTTGGAGTTTAGGTTGAATATTTTTGATTATAGCTAATGTGGGCATAATTCTAATTTGTTCTACAATATCTTCATATATTCCTGCCCAGGCAGTCTCCTTCCCAACCACGATCGGAGGCGTTTCCAATTTTCTATGGAAGAGTATAATAATAGGCGCTGAATTCCAGGAATAGCTTACAGTAGGCGGGATTAATCTGACTCGAGCTATGCTCCACCTCTGCCAGGTTGGTTGTACTCCCAGATGCTGTTGAGGCAGTTATTAAATCCTGTGGAAGCACAATTTTCACTTTGGTGATTGTATATAAACGGGGGGCATCTTCGATATATTGCAGAAATCCCAGAATATCGGCATAATCGCCCTCAGCTTCAATTTGGAAATTGATCTGCTGGGCGAGCGTTTTGGGTGTATTTTGAAGACGATGATCTGAATATGGTTCAAGGCTGGCCGCATCCAGGTAGCTTATAGTAATGACCTTCACAGCCGTGTCAGCGGCTCTGGATTGCAGAAACTCAATAACGCTGGGAACCATCGCTGATGGAGGAATTTCGGCCAGAATCCGCCGATAATTAGTTTCAATAAAGCGTTGGTGCGCCTCATTGCCGTACTTAACCGTCAGACTATCCATCTGTTTTAATTGTGATTCCAAAGCTGTTTTTGAGTTAAGAAGTTGGTTGCTGGTGATCTCAACCGGGTAAATTATAAAACGATCGGTTAGATATCCAACTGCTAAGATTACCAGAATTGCTATAAACATTTTTTCGCGCCGGGAAAGCTTCATTTGCCAGCCCCTATATATTCTATTTCCAGATTAAATCGTATTTGGCCAGAAGCAGCAGATTGGGTGGTCAATTTTCTGGCGTTCAACATAAGTGGGCTGGCATTTATTGCTGCCAAGAGTTGGCTGATACCATAATATTCTGCTGAATTGCCCTTAATAGTAATCAATTCAGCGGTTAACTCGATCTCTTCCATGGTGATTGAAGAGGGAAGCAAAGAATTTAATTCGTATAGATACGGGCTGTATGCATACTTTTGCTTACCCACCAGATTTACTACAGAACACAATGTATTAGTCTCAGCCTCCATCTGTTCAAAAGATTTAAATTTTTCGGTTTCCGTTTCATTTCTATAAACCTGCTCTTGGAGGGAAAGATACTCCTTCTTTTGTAGTTCCAAACCGGATTTCTGCAAATACCAATACGCAAACAAACCGGTTAATAGGCATAATGTTAAAATTATCGTTCCAATTAATAAAGCGTTCCAGTTCCCGGTTTGCTTCTGTAAAAAATTTATTTCTAACCTGACCGGCTTAGTCATATCGACAACCCCCGTTTAGCTAAGCCCAGAGCCAGACTAAAATCCTTTTTTAACGTGAGGTGGTTCTCATCATCCAACCAGGATGGCAGCCTAATTTGGTTCCAGGCATTATCCTCTAACCATTCAACCTCTAATCCCAATTCTTTTTCCAGGGAGTCCTTGGAGTTCGGGATTATGGAGCCCCCGCACACCACTAACCTGTCCACCCCACCTGGTCGGTCGTTTTGATTCTCGTAAAAACGCAAGCTGTT
Source organism: uncultured Syntrophomonas sp. (assembly GCA_964584415.1). Taxonomy (GTDB): domain Bacteria; phylum Bacillota; class Syntrophomonadia; order Syntrophomonadales; family Syntrophomonadaceae; genus PHAA01. Next base: position 22,954 of record CAZOZX010000008.1, on the reverse strand, counting down.
CCTAATTTCGTCCAATATATCTGTAACGGAAGGGGGATCATCTGTAATGACTGGGTAATCCCAATGGTTATCAGGAATATACTCATTGCGGTTAATGGCCAAAGAACGATAGAAAACTGGTATGCCCTGATAAAACACGGCAAGGTAAGGACGATGTGAGCCGAACGCCACTAAACCGATTGACCCATCGCTTTTCCCACCCCAAGCCCGTAACCATGATAAGGGTTCAATTTCGACGGCTGTCGGTTTTAGCCCCGCTTGCCGACAGGTCGAGACCAGGTTATCTAAATGTTGCTGCCGCACGGCAGCCAAAAAGACTTCTGCTCTTTTGTTCGAGTTGTATTTGGAACTGTGGTATGGGAATATATCCATCACCGTTTCCTGAATGGGGATAGGCAGAAATTCACTGGCTTTATAATATACCGCGGTTTTTAACTCATTGGATTTTAAACCCGGCATAGTGATTGTCCGCATGTAAACCTGATGACCAGGTACTGTAAGTATTGCCTTTCTCCCGTTGAGGCCCATTTCATCCACCAAATTTTTGACATCATTACCAAGCTGGATTGGATCTAAAACTGTACCAGCTTCAACCGATCCGGATTGGATATCAATACTACCGAACCTTAATAACTCCACTTCCCGCCACTTTTGGGCCAGTGATATTATTTTCACCTTATTAATCCCAATGTCTAATCCGACTTGATATTGTCTGAACATTTAATCTCTCCACCCTCAGAAGACGTCACGGTATATATGCAAAGCTATCAGCCAGCTTACTCCGTTTGGCTATCAGTAATATGGCTGGTAACTGGTGATCTTACCGCGATCAAGGTATTCCCTAGGTACAAATACCGCGTTACCCTCGCTGTCTATCGTTTCATAACCACCCGAAAAATGATAAATAATTTGTACTTTTACCTGTCGGCGCGCACCGTTATAAAGACCAGAAGCAATAAATTCATATGTGCAATAGTTGGGTTCCTGTCCCAATTCGTTGATCTTAACGATATCGCCTACCATAATGCTGCAGCCGGTATTGCCAATATTCATGGCCCTATTACCGCTGTATAATTGGGCTGGAAGCTCATCTAAACTCAGATAGTCAAACTGATTCAGTTCTAAATAGATTAGTTCTTCTCCCCATTCCACAGCTGCATCTGCGCCCTGTTGTGCCTGGAGGACCATGTTTTCAAAATGGCTGCTTTTATATTCCATGAATCCGGTCTTAATTAGAGAGGCACTCATAATACCGATTAACATAAAGACCATTAGGGTCACTAATAATATGGTCCCGCCTTCGGACCGTGCCACTTGCTTTATTCGAGGCATATACACTGCTCCCCCGGGATTAATGGTTTTATATTCGGAAATTAACTGCAGTGGAAACTGTTTGTCTATTCTCACCAGCAGCTGCCTCAAGGTTAATGAGTACCAAGCTGTCAGATATACTGAAATAGAGGCTGTTTATATTGTCCGCCATAGGAATAGCAGTGGTTCCGTTACTGTTGGTTATTCTGCGATATAGACAGTTATTTTCCGTATAAAACCTAATTGTCGCGTTGGTTCCCACCAGGATCAGTACTGATCCATTATTTATGACCTCCCCTGAATGCGAAACACGTATATCCGATCCCATCTGCTCAATAACGGCGCGGGCTGAACTTTGGCCACCAGCTGCAGATACCAGCAAGGAATAGCCATTGATGCTGCTGGAATATATAAACAATAATCCGGTCAGTACAATGGACCCTATCCCTAAGGCCGTCAGTACTTCAACCAGCGTGGATCCCTTATTATCACTTCTAGTCAGTACTGCTCACCTCTATTTCCGAATCATGGTGCCCATCCGGGTGAGCTTGGGCTCACCACCTTGGTTCCATGTTACAGATACTTCTACTTCATAGAGGTTGGGATCATCAGCCATAGGACAAATAATGGTCAATTCATTGCTCAAAGTCTGATTTAGTGCACAGCAGTTCAAGCCTAGTTCTTCGGCCGATTTACCCTGATTGGATGACTCCAGTTTATTTCGATCTAAACGCAGGCTTTCCAATATCGCAAATGCGTAGTTGCTGGCAGCATTTTCCCAGCGGGAATGATTAACCCACAGCGAAACCGGACCATACACTGCCAACAGACTCTGCACCAGCAGACCCATTATGACTAGAGAAGCCAGGACTTCGACAAGTGATTGCCCCAAGTCATTAAATTTGGTCGTGATTTTATAGTAGGAGACCAATTCCCGTTCATCTCCGTGTTTTTTGTCATACCTTTATTGATGGGTTTCAAAAAAGATTGGCAGAAAGGTTGGCAAATCAGATGCTGTTTTCAAACCAGCGGAAGCTTAACCGTTTGGATTTACCCTGCTAAAACAAGGATATGTAAAAGTCAGCAATTTGCTGACCATACATCCATACCAGCCAAGCTCCCAGAGATAGAAACGGCCCGAATTTAATTGCGCTCTTGCGGGTGGCTTTACCGATAACTAATAATACCGCTCCCCATATCCCCCCTAATAAAGAAGACAGAAAGAGAGCCAAAATCGCTTGTGGGTAACCCAGGAAAGCACCTATCGCTGCCGCCATCTTGATGTCTCCGCCGCCCATTCCTCCACGGGATATGAGCGCAGCTGCCAACAAAACAGTTCCGTACAGGAATGATCCTATCAGGGAGGAAGTTATGCCAATGGTGAAGATAGACAGGGCTATTCCCGCGACTATACCCGGATAGGTCAGCCTGTTAGGGATAATTCCATGCTCGATGTCAATAAAGGCACCTGCTATCAATAGGCTTGTTAGAACCCAGCCAGCGATTGTTTGTATAGTTAAGCCGTACCTACAGAAGATTAGGAGAAATCCAGCCGCGGTCGTGGTCTCAACCAACGGGTAGCGCAGACTCACCTGAGTACCACAGGAACGGCAGCGGCCACGCAGCCAAATGTAACTGAGCACCGGGATCATATCCCTTGCCCTTAATTGGGTTTGACAATCAGGGCAATGGCTCCACGGCCATATACAAGATTCCTTGCGGGGAATTCTATATATAAGTACGTTCAAGAATGAACCTACAACCAGAGATAAAGCCAATATAAAAATGTTAGTTATCATGCCAACCTCTTCTGCCAATGATATTAGGTTATGGTGTCACTGTTCCAATGTTAGGAGCAAAAACGCCCCCCTCTGTCACAGTCTGGAGATAAGTGTTATAAACACCAACTGTGGGTGTCCAACTTACTACATAAGCAGTATTAGCACCTCCAGTAAGGGTAAACGCACCGCCGGAACTTGGCGTTTTGCCGGGTTCGAAATAGTCTGCACTTAGCGCACTAAGATCTGCCACCTGGATTCCGGAACTGGTCTCCTGTATCCTGGCCGCACTCACAATACCTGCAGCTGTAACTGCATCCGACTTGACTTTGGATTCATTCAATATCCCATTATACCTTGGTATTGCAATTGCTGCCAACACCACCAGGACTGCCATAACTATGACTAATTCTACCAGGGTAAAACCTTTTTGCAGATCCTCTTCGGATTTCCTATTCCTCTTGCACAAATCTTTCACCTCCTTTCTCTAATGGGTACTTTACCTGAGGACAAGCAAACGGCATCACCTCCCTTGAGTAGCGCCAAATTCTAGATACCCACCAAATTAACCATATTAATCATGGGCAATAACATTGCTATTACCACTCCGCCGACCAGTACCGCCACGAATACAATCAGTGCCGGTTCAATTAATTTGGCGAAACTATCTAGTCCGGCAGTCAACTCGCTATTGCAATAATCCGACAAGTGCTCCATCACCGTATCCAAAGTTCCAGTCTGTTCACCAACCGCAATCATATCGGTGACCATTGGTGTAAATAGTCCTGCTTCCTTAAGTGATTTGGTGATGGTGCCTCCTGCTCTTATACTTTGTCCAGCTTTCTTAATCGCTTCCTGGTAAGCCGCGTTGGCAGTTGTTTCAGCAGCCAGGGCAATGGCTTCAAGCACAGGAAGCCCCGATTTGAGCTGTAAGCTCATAGTCCCGATAAATCTGGCCGTAATTCTTTGTTTTTCAATACGTCCCACAAAAGGCAATTGGATGATTAAGCTATCCAGGCATCTTCTACCCGCAATGTTTTTGTAAACACGTACAACAACGTATACCAGCACCCCGGCCCCAACCCCCAGGTAGGGCATTGCTTTTTTCAGACTTGGACCCAGTCCTAATAACCAGCGTGTAGCCCACGGGAGTACCACATCAGAAGACTCAAAGATAAGCGCAAATTTGGGCATCACCAAAGTAATAACCAGAGACAGGATCAATAAGGCTAAGGCAGCCGTGAAGATAGGATAGGCTGAAGCTCCCTTTAGTTTATTTTGGAATGCATCTTCCATCTCCAAATGCTTGCCTAATCGAAATAAGACCGCATCAAGGTTACCACTCATCTCTCCCGATTTAACCACGCTGATGTACAAGGGAGAGAAAATAATCGGGTGTAAGCTTATTGCGGCAGCTAATCCGGAACCTGATTTAATCTCGCTGATAATATTTCCCACCGCCTTTTTGAGGTAAACATTGTCTATCTGCTGCTCCAAGGAACTAAGACAGTTCAAAATGGGCAATCCTGCTGCCAGCATTAAAGACAATTGACGGGTAAAGAAGACTATATCAACATTCCTCACTGGGCGGAGCAGATGCCACTCTCGTATGTTGTCATCATAATCGGGGATCTCCTGCAAGCCAATGATGGCCCAGCCCCGGGCTAATAATTCTGATATGACGCTGTCTTTATGGTCGGCAACCAAGGTACCGCAGTAAGCGATTCCCTTATCGTCTCTCGCCCGGTATTTATAAACCATTTATACTTATCCTCCCTAACCATATAGGGATTGCTGTTCCGCGACCCTAAAGGCCGTGTCAGCCGAGATCTTGTTTTGAGCCAGGAGATTTTCAAGTGCCCCTTTCATGCTAATCATGCCCTGTGATGATCCGGTCTGCAGAGCTGATTGAATCATATGAATCTTATTGGTTCTGATCATGTTGCGAACAGCCTGATTAACAACCAGTATTTCTGCGGCTAAAACCCGCCCCGAACCATCGCGACAAGGTATTAATTTTTGGTTAATAACACCTATTAAGGCATTAGCAATCATTACTTGAGCCTGCGGCAGCTGCTGGGGAGGAAAAATATCCAGCATTCTTTCGAGGGTTTGCACCGCTGTTCCGGCATGAACTGAAGCCATAACCAAATGGCCGGTTTCCGCCGCACTTAGAGATGTAGATAAAGTATCTAAATCTCTGATTTCACCGACCATAATAATGTCAGGATCCTGGCGCAAGGCCGATCGCAAACCCTGGGTAAAAGATGGGGTATCGCGCCCTATTTCCCGTTGATTTATGATGGCCCTGGCATTATGATGCAAGAATTCGATCGGGTCTTCCAAGGTTATGATGTGACAATCGCGTCTTTGATTAATAAATCCCAGGATCGATGCCATGCTGGTTGATTTACCACTTCCACTTGGGCCGCTTACCAGCAGCAATCCTCCCTCGTTCATAATTAGTTCCGATACAATCGTGGGAATACCAAGATCGGAAAGAGATGGGATTTCGCCAGGCAATATCCTTATGGCGGCTGCTAAAGATCCATGATGGTTGTAAATATTGATTCGAGCTCTGATACCATCCGATAAGGACAGTGTGCAGTCAACCTGCCCGCATCGGCTTATTTCTTGACAAAATAAAAATTCCCGCATCATTTCTTTGCCAAGATTCCTTATATCGTCCTCCTGCAGCTTAGGATCACCGGGCATTCTGATTAGACGTCCGCTGCAGCGATATACCGGGGGATAGTCTACCATCAGATGAATATCAGACGCCCCCATAGCAGCCCCCTGACTGATCGCATTCAATGCTAATATGGCTGGCAACAGTCATTCCTCCTCTATTTGAGCTGCGAATACTTCTTCTAACGAGATCAGCCCCTGCAGGGCTTTGGCTAAGGCATCATCCCTAAGCGAAATCATTCCTTCTTGAAGTGCAGCATTCTGTAACTCATCGGATGTGCTATGGTTATTTATGGCCGAACGAATATGAGGTCCTGCGATCAGGATCTCCTGCAGAGCTATGCGTCCGGTATAGCCAAGGTGCCGGCACATATTGCATCCTTTTGGACTATAAAAGATTCGACCTATGTGATCCTCAATACCCAATCTCCGGGCGGTATCTATATCCAGAGTGTATTGAGATCGGCAGTTAGGGCATAGACGGCGGGCCAACTTCTGGGAAATGACGCCGTTTAATGAACTGGCCAGCAGAAAGGGTTCTATATCCATATCAACCAATCGTGCTACGGTGCCGGCGGCGCTATTGGTATGCAAAGTTGACAATACCAAGTGTCCGGTCAAGGCTGCCTGTACCACTAATTCCGCGGTGGACTTATCGCGAATCTCACCAACCATTATTATGTCTGGATCTTGCCGAAGAATAGAACTGAGCCCACCATGAAAGGTAAGACCAACCTTGGTGTTTATTTGCACCTGATTTATACCAGTTAGAGAATATTCAACCGGATCTTCGAGGCTGATTATATTACGGGAGGCTTGGTTCAGCTTGTTAAGCAAAGCATACAAAGTAGTAGTCTTGCCAGATCCAGTAGATCCCGTTACCAGAATCATGCCGCAAGGACGATTCAAAAGTGATAATGCATGTTTGTGGTTAGATTCGCTGAAACCTAAGGCATCGATCTCATTGATCAAAGCACTTTTGGCGAGCATGCGGATCGCAACTTTTTCGCCATTTGAGGTTGGTAAAGTTGATACTCGTAAATCAATATCGTCACCATCTATGTTGACATGGAAGCGACCGTCTTGAGGCATTCTCTTCTCCGCAATGTCAATATTGGCCATTATTTTAATACTTGATACAAGCGGAGCCAGAAAAGACTTGGATAATGAGACAACTGGATAAAGTACCCCATCCACACGGAAACGTATTCTTACAACCTTGTCCTGGGGTTCAATATGAATGTCGCTGCTGCCTACCTCACGCGCCCGGCGCAGAAGCAAATTAACCATACGTATAACCGGGGCTTCATCAACAGTTCTATTTGAGGTAATACTTGCAGAGATAAGGGATTCTGTCTTCAGACTATCTTCGATTTCTTCAATAATCTTTTTCATGGTCGGATCAACCGTAAATGCCAGCAGACTATTTATAGCAGTTTCAATAGCCGTTGCACTGGCATAGACCGGAATAACTTCTAATCCAGTTATCATCCTGATATCATCGATCAATTGGTGATCCATAATTTCCGGCATGGCGATTGTAATAGAGTTGCTGTTTCGTTCTATTGGCAGTACTCGTCTGGTTCGCATAATCTGAGGCGGCAATAATTGCAGAGCTTCATTTTGAATACTGACGTCCACAAGATTTATATAGGGAATTCCTGGCAGACTGTCGACGTTATTTTTCATATTACTTGGTTCGGTATTAATGCTCATGACCTATATTCCCTGATCTTCCTCTGCTTTTTGGTCCAACTAAAGATTTCGGGAATTTTCATGCTATTTCCCGAAATCCAAGATACTTAGTTGTATTTATTTTATATATTAGCATATTTTTCCTTTTTGTTACAAAATTTTTCATAATAAAAAACGGGGCTGATAAAAACCCCGTTAGGATCTTGGTTATTAAATTGTTAGCTTTGCTTATATTTCGTAACGTGAAGCTATCGGCATTCGTCGTCCTGCTCCAAATGCCCGGATACTGACTTTTAAGCCCGGGGCAGCCTGTTTACGTTTATATTCATTATGGTTTACCGTGCGCAGCACCCATTTTACTGTTTCCGGTTCAAAACCCTTGTCGATAATTTGGTCGGCGGAAAGGTTCTCTTCGATATATAAATTTAAAATTGCATCCAGAACCGGGTAGGGCGGAAGGGTGTCTTGATCTTTTTGATCCGGGCGTAACTCAGCCGAAGGAGCCTTCTCAATAATCGCCACAGGTATAATCTCGCGGTCCAGGTTAATATAGGCAGCCAGTTCATAGACCATTGTCTTGGGAACATCAGCCAGTGCGCTTAAACCTCCGCACATATCTCCATACAGAGTGCAATAACCTACTGCGATTTCGCTCTTATTTCCGGTATTGATAACCATGGACCCATACTTATTGGACAGGGCCATTAAGATATTGCCTCTAATACGTGCCTGGATGTTCTCTTCGGTTATATCAGGTGAGTACCCTTTGAAATGGTCTTTAAGAGATGATAGGTAGGCTTCAAATATTTTGATGATAGGTATTATTTTACACTCAATACCCAAATTTTCAGCCAATTGCAAAGAATCATCCACGCTCCCTTTCGATGAATACTGGGAGGGCATGGCTACCCCCAAAACATTTTCCTTTCCCAAAGCTGCAACTGCCAGGCATGCGGTCAAAGCAGAGTCTATCCCTCCTGATAAACCAATAATAGCTCGGTTAAAACCGCATTTGTGGAAGTAATCACCTACACCCAGTACCAGCGCTTGATACAATTCCCCCATTGCATCCACGGCATTGCAGACGCCGCCGCCACCATCCTGACTGGTTTCAACCACCCGTATATCTTCCTTAAAAGCAGCCAAGACCTCAATGATCTCCCCATCTTTGTCGACCAGCATACTCTGCCCATCAAATATCAGTTCATCATTGGCTCCGACTTGATTCAGGTAGATTACCGGCACCCCATTATTCCTGGCGTGTTTACTTATAAGGCGGCACCTTATCTCTTCTTTATTCAGGAAATAGGGTGATGCCGAAATGTTGATCAGCAGATCCATTCCATCCCGGGCCAGTTCAGCCACTGGGTCAAAATCGTAAAGGACTGCACCTTTCCACAGTTCACTTTCATTCCATATGTCCTCGCATACTGTGAGACCAAGACGCAGTCCTTTGAAATTAACGGTCTTGGCCTTTTTCCCAGCATCGAAATACCGGCTCTCATCAAAGACATCGTAGGTAGGCAGCAAGCATTTATGGTGGGTAGCCAAGATTGCTCCGTCAGCTATCAGAAGGGCAGAATTGTGCAGACCGCGGCCAATACGTTTTCCAGTGGGAACCGGTGCGCCTAATACTATACCGGTCCCAGGATAATCTTTGGATAATTCGACCAGGGTTTGAATAGCCTGGCCTACCCGCTCAATAAATGAAGGCCATTCCAAGAGATCCCGCGGAGGATAGCCAACCAAACATAACTCCGAAAATATAACCAGGTCTACTTGCTGGGCATAGCAGTCGGCCCACAATTCCTTCATTCTCCCTAAGTTACCCACAATGTCTCCCACAACTGGATTCAGTTGAGCCATGGCAATTTTCATCTGCAGTCCCCCTACTTTTATGTTTGCGGGATTTAGCCCGTTAATCAAGCCAACCTTGGTTACGAAGATTTTGGATAATTTCTTCGGCTATCTCCGATGTATTTTTATTACTGGTGGAAACACGTATATCAGCGCAAGCATAGAACGGCTCTCTCAGTCGCAGAAACTCTTCTATTTCGGTGATGGTTATGTCCTTTTTCAGCAGCGGCCTGCTTCCCTTTTTGCGGTTTACCCGGGCATAAATATCGGCTGGCTGAGCATCCAGGCAGATCAAGACCCCATTTTCTTTCAGCGCGGAAATATTCTCTTCCTGAAGTACCGTACCTCCACCCGTGGATATAACCAGATCCGACCGTCTTCCCATTTTGTGTGCCATCAGGGTCTCTTCGGATCGGAACCTTATTTCACCGTACATCCTAAAAATATCCGCAATTGACAAACCAGTTAAAGACTCTATTTCACGGTCCATATCCACAAAGGTTCTCTTTAGTTTTTCAGCCAAGCGCATACCAATGGTGGTTTTACCGGTTCCCATAAAACCTATCAGCACTATATTCTTTGCCATTTCCATACCTTTCGTAAATACTCACAATAGCCGGCATAATTTTCCCTGATTTGATCTAAAAAATCTCCCCCGAACTTTTCCAAAAACACCTGAGCCAGGCCATAAGCCATCATGGCTTCTCCAACCACGCTGGCTGCCGGTACTGCACAGATATCAGATCTTTCAATATCGGCCTTCTCTTCAATCCATTTTTCCGTATTTACACTGAGTAATGGTTTGTAAAGGGTGGGGATAGGTTTCATGTAGGCACGAGCCCATATTATCTCACCATTGCTCATGCCACCTTCGATACCTCCGGCATGATTAGTGAGACGATATAATCCCTTTTCCGGCTGATAATGAATCTCATCGTGAACTCTTGAACCGGGTGCAGCGGCATTTCTTATCCCGTCACCAATCTCGACCGCCTTTATAGCCGGGATGGTCATCAACAGACCACCTAACCTTGCATCCAGTCTATTCTCCCAACAGGTGTATGTACCAATGCCTGGTGGCACGCCCAGGGCGCCAACCTCAAAACTGCCCCCCAAAGATTCTCCCGCTTGGCGGGCGGAATCAATGGCTCCTATCATCTGAGCTTCAGCATCCTTGTCTGCACATCTTACCGGTGATAGTTCGGTGACTGCTTCAATCTCAGATAGATTCTCATTGCTGATTAATTCTGGCCGGGCGAGAACTTCACCGATCGACAGCACCTGGCTATAGATTTTTATGTCAAGACATTCCAGCAATTTGCGAAAAATAGCACCGGCCGCTACTCTTGCTGCGGTTTCGCGGGCACTGGCTCTTTCCAGGACATCACGCATATCGCTGTGATTGTATTTCATGGCCCCTGCCAAATCAGCATGTCCTGGCCGCGGTCTTCTAACCGCTTTCTCTCTTCCTTCGCTTGAGCCATCCGGGGCCATAATCTCCTGCCAATTCTCCCAATCCTTGTTCTTTATACTCAGTGCCACTGGACTGCCAGTTGTGCAGCCGGCCCGGATACCTGCCAATATTTCCGCTTGGTCTGACTCAATAACCATGCGCCCCCCGCGCCCATGGCCTTTTTGCCGACGGCTTAGCTGCCAATTTATTTCTTCTGCACTTATAGGTAATCCAGCTGGCAAATCCTCTATTAAAACAATCAGTCCCTTGCCAGGAGATTCACCAGCGGTCGTGTACTTAAGCATATAAACCCCCTATTTTTTTATAATATATCCGCCCCGAAAATGTTTTGGTTCCATAAAAACCACAAAAGCACCGGGTTCCCGTTCAGTAATATAGGTGGTGACTTTGCGGGCCAACTGTCTTTTCAAAACCATGCTGAGAACCATTTTTGGCCCTAACTTACCTTCCGCTTCCCAGGTGGTCACGGGGAAACCCTGCTCTCGAAGTTCCTCGACAATATAGCAGTGGTCCCGATCAATAATAACTTGAACTCCCCGATATCCCAATGCCAGCCGCTCCTCTATAACACTGCCTACTATTACTCCCAGCGAAAATCCCAAACAGAATACAGTCAGTTTCAATGGATCACTTAAGGCCCCCACCACCATGCCAAGTGCAAGCGTATAGACCATGATCTCAATAAAACCAATAATTGCCGCAGGCCATTTGTCGCCTCTGACAATGAGTATCATACGAATGGTTCCCAAAGATACGTCGGTAATACGGGCGAAAAATATAAACAGAAGCTGTAATAACATCCTGATCCTCCTTTGCAGTTATAAATCCGGCGGAGTATCTGATAGTCTGACCCTGCCGGCTACTGGATTCACAATGACGTATATAAGACGGTTCCCATTAGTTAAGGTTACAGTTCCACCTGATCCTGGTGCTCCAGTAGGCGAAAAGGTACATGCGGGAAGAGTATTAACTCGGGTTGTAAAGGAAGTAAGGCCTACGAACCTTATACCTGTTTTAAGGTTAATTAAAGACTGTCCATTAATTTTGTACATTGCATTAGCCGGGTAAAATACCACCGTGGCCGTTTGACCGGTAGTGATGGCTTGTTGGCGGGCCATGCGCAAAACATCCGCCATTTGTCTGGCATCGGTTTCCAGTTTAGCATCATTCAGCGGCCGGGCCATGGATGGATAAGCTATAGCACTCATCAATACTATTATGGCCATTACCACAACTAATTCTATAAGAGTAAAACCCCTATTTCTGCAGACTATTTCGGATCACTTCTTTCATAAAAAGCAAAGGGGGCTCAATCCCGGTGAGTATCTTCAGGGTTAGCGCTCCCTGGTGGACCAGCATAGCTGCCCCATTGATCGTTTTTAGATTGGTCTCTTCAGCCATAGCCAGGAATTTAGTTTTAGGCGGGTTATAAATTAAATCATAAACAACCGTATTTGGCTGCATGGTTTGAAACGATTGTATAGGTGTCTGGTTCATATTAGGATGCATTCCAACTGGACTGCAATTAACAATAAGTTCAGCATTTGAACCAGATCGTTCTACTTCTGCCTCATCCATAACATGGCCTATCGCCTGCCCCAAACCCAGACCATTGATAAAATGGGCCAAGTCAAGGGCTCGTTTCTCAACAATATCAAATATATCCAAATGCTCAGCCCCAGCCTTGATTAGTTCATAGGTTACTGACTGGGCTGCCCCCCCGGCGCCAATGACTGCTACCCGGTTTAGTGTGGTAATTCCTTCTTCCCGCAAACTAGACATAAAGCCTATTCCATCGGTATTATATCCAATCAACCGCCCGTCAACAATTTTGATCAGGTTGACCGCTTGACAGGCGCTGGCCTCTGGGGACATCTCATCTAAAAATGGGATTACTGATTGTTTGAAAGGAATAGTAACATTAACGCCAGTAAAATTCAGAGCCCGTAACCCCAAAACGGCTTCCTGTAAATTTTGAGATTTTACCTCAATCGGCAGATAGACACCGTTTACACCCATTTCGTCAAGAGTCAGGTTGTGCATCATCGGTGATAGACTATGTCCGAGCGGATTACCAATCAACCCCATAATTAATGTATGCCTGTCAAAAATCATTACTATTCACCCCCCTGACCGGGGACCTTTTTAAATAGCAGATGCAGTACAAAAAGTTCCAGTGTTCTATTTATCTTGGTTCCAATGAATTCTCTCCGAGCCAAGGGCTTTACCAGGATGGTAAAGAGGCCGGTACGGTTGCCCCCAAGTACATCCGTAAAAATCTGGTCTCCCACAACAGCGGTTTGGCTGGCAGGGACCCCCAAGATTTGAACGGCGCGCCGAAAAGCCCCGCGGCGAGGTTTGGCGGCCCGGTGAATAAAGGGTATGTCCAGTCGTTCGGCCACCCGTCTTATTCGTTCTTCTCCGTTATTTGATAATATGCACGCCTTAAAACCTTTGGCTTTTATCATTCTAAACCAGTCTTCTACCTCAATCCTCAATTCGCTGCTGTTCCACTCGGTTATGGTGTTATCCAGGTCAACTATAAAGGCAGAAATATTTTGACTTTTGAGCTTGTCCAGCGGTATATCCAGCAATGTATCTACATAATAGCGCGGGTAGAGCAATTCTAACATTAAATACCCCTTTAAAAGTAATTTACTATTTGCTCCTTAAAAAGAGCGGCTGCAAGTTCTGGCGCTACCGGATTGGTGTAAATCCCAGTGGCTACGTCCACCCCGGTAGTGACTAATAAACGTGGGGCTATTTCCAGGTACCAATGAAAACCCGGTTGATATGCGGTATTAATCGGCGCAGTATTAATTACAAAATTATAGGCTGGGTCTTCCAGCGTTTTAATTATCATCCGCAAATAGGAAAGGCAAAATACAGCCAATTCATCAATTTCACTGTCGTTGATATCGCCGAAATGTTCAGTGTGCCGCTTCGGAATTATCCAGCTCTCATAAGCAAAACGCGATGCATAGGGACAAATAGCAATGAAATGACTCGTCTCATAAACAATGCGCAGTTCATCCTGCTTTTCCTGCTCTAGAATAGCGCATAAGAGGCACTTTTGATGTCTCTGGTAATAATCAATCCCACCGATGTTGCAGCGCGGAACAAAAGGCAGGCCCATTAATTGGCTATGGCTGTGTTCCAAAGAAGCCCCGGCAAAAATGCCGCGGTTTTTATAAATCTGAATGTATTTTATTCTTTCATCACCCGACAAGGCTACATAGCGGGTTTTTAGCACCCGAACTATTTGGGCTATTTTGGCTGAGCTAAAATCATGCAAATCAATCCCATGTTGTGGGGTTTCAATAATAACTTCCTGTCTTCCTAAACCATTTAAATAGCTGTAGATACCATGGCGCGTTTTTTCTAAGTCTCCATCGAGTTTAAATACGGCAAATTTATTGGGAACAACCCTTATGGACCATCCCGGCCCGTTGGGGACAGAACCTTCATCGCGAACTGCCATAATTTCCTGCGGGGTGGTTCCCTCGTGTCCTGCACAAAAAGGGCAGAAGATTTGATTGCCAATGGGGTCGATGCCCCTCCTTTTTATCGGAAAATCATGCGGCTTTAATGCCGACTCGGGAGCTATTGCGACCCAGTTATTTTTAAGCAGATCCCTTCTTATTTCCGACATAGGCCTAGCCTCCAAACGCCAGCGACGGCATACTTAGAATTAATAATACCCCAAAATCTCTGTCACCTCAAAAATTCTATCTATTAATTATATTCTTTTCCGGAATTTTCTTGATGTCTTTTCCTGACGGCTTAGCAAAAATTAAATCCCGCCAAAGTCAATGCCGACCGGCGGGCAATATATTATAACCACATTATCTAATTTCTCGAGTTATTGAAGAATTATCTAATATTAAGCTCTATTGACTTCTAATCCTATTTCTCGAATCAGCTTGTTAAGAGCCCGTTTTTCGATCCTGGATACATAAGACCGCGAAATACCCAGCTTACGCGCAATGTCACGCTGTGTCTCCTTCAGACCGTTGCATAATCCATACCGCATTTCAACCACTTGGCGTTCCCGACGGGACAGCGAATCCATTTTGTCCTTGACTTGCTCACCTTGCATGCGGGCTTCTATCACTTCCATAATCTCGCATTCCGTGGTGAGTACATCCATAAGCGAGATCTCATTACCTTCTTTGTCAAAACCGATAGGATCATAGATTGACATTTCCTGCCGCAATTTTTTGATATTTCGCAGGTGCATAAGAACCTCATTTTCAATGCAGCGAGCAGAATAAGTAGCTAGTTTAACCCCGCGATCATGGTTGAAGGTTTTGATGGCCTTAATCAGACCAATTGTGCCAATGGAGATAAGGTCCTCCATATCTTCCCCGCTGCTCTCATATTTTTTGACAACGTGAGCTACCAACCGCAGGTTATGTTCGATTAAAACATTGCGAGCACACATGTTGCCCTGCTGCAGTTGTTCAAGGTAGGCTTTTTCTTCATCTGCCTCCAATGGCTGGGGGAAAACCTGATTACTGAGATAACCAAACAGTAAAAGGGTACCGTTTACAACCGCAGTTAATGCCAGCGCCCAGTAAAGGATGCTCAAGGAGTATCACCTCCATAAAATTTAAGCGCTCTATACTATATGAGGGCTGGAGTGTAAATGTGCCCGATGGGGATATGTAAATAGTGGAATTATCGCCAATCCAATTAAAGCAGAATAAGCTTTTACCTAGTATCTGCTGCGGAAGTATTCCACCAATCCGGAATATTAAACGGCATCTCCTGACTGAGAAGAAATAATCGAGCAGGAAAAAGTCCGAACGTGTAGAATTGATGGGGAAAGGAGGGATTGAGATGGAACAAGAGCCCTTTCGTTTGTATATGCGTGATGTCGCATATAGCGCTTACAGCGAGGCGGCAGCTGGATCGGGGAAATTGTTGGCCTGGTATCGGGAATACCGGCAGCCGGCGGAGATTGAAAAAGGCTACAGTGAGCTGGACTGGGTTTTAACTGAAAAGGCATTAATGCGTATCCAGGTTTCACCTACCTCCATTGAGATAAGTAATTTTCTGATCAGCAAATTGATCCGGGTCACACGTCACTATATCATCATTCAGAAGCAAGACCATTACGAACATGTCCTCAACCGGGTAGTGGCCAAGTTTAACAACGGAGAAGCATGCGAAATGATGCGGCCTTTAGAAGATGTCATCAATAAAGAACAGACTGGCGGCTTCAGCTATCTAGTTGGATTGTTAGGCTAGAATCCACACGATAATCTTCCTCGGTTATTACATTCATACACATGAATTTAGGGCATAGGCATCAAAATGTGCTCATTATAAGCGCGTGGTCAAAAGTTTGAACAGCAAACTAACGAGAGGTCTATTTTTCATGCTTACTTTTGTAAGTCATTAAATAGACCTCTCGAAATCTCACAGCTATTGATTTATACGAGGCTTAATCCATCCATTAGGCAAAGGCAGACCCTTTACCTGATAAATCAGCTGGCGCTGCGAAGGTATTCCGCCATCTTGGGCATAAAGTAAGGTATAATTTCCGGCAGCATCTTGGGCATCAGCACATCCATGGTAGGCGGCATTAAGTCAGGCATCTGCTCGGACATATAAGCTGGCATCGGAATAGCCTGCCCCACTTTCTCCAGCATCTTTGGCATGACCTTAGGCAAAATATCAGGCAGCAGTTTGGGGAATAAAGCCGGCATTACACTGCCCATCATAGCAATCATCGGTTCTTTAAATGCGTCCGGAGATTTGATAACCATGTTCATCATACTGCGATACATTTCGGGCATCGCCTCGATTAAATCCGGTATCATCTCTGCCATTAGGTCAGCCATGCCCCATGGGGTCATCATCCTAATCATGGCCTCAAACACTGCCCATTTCTCATGCATTACCGGATCGGATGTCGGCACCGCATGTCCCAAAGCTTCAGCCGCCAGGGTAGCCAGATCCTTTATTTCGATCGGCAAATTGCCTAAGTCCCGTGATCTGGTAAGCTGTACCCGACAGCAAGGGCATGCAGTAAGCAAGGTATCGGCACCGGTATCGACTGCTTCCTGGACCCTCATTATTCCTATTTTCTCCGCGACATCCGGATCGGCAACCAGGCTCAGAACAGCTCCGCAGCAATGAGCATCCATTTGGTTGAAGCGCATTTCCCGGAAATTAGATCCTGGTATGGCGTTTATCAAGGTTCGGGGTCCCTCAAAACGGACTCCGGCACGGCCCATATGACAGGGGTCGTGATAGGTCACCTTACGCCCCACGTCATTAGGCAGTGAAAATTCTCCAGCATCAATTTTGTCCGCCAGTACATCAGCATAATGCATGGCATGGAAGGGATAATCGATACCGTGTTCCTCGGCCCAATGGCGATAATAAATCTCCCACACCAACCAGCAGGCGGGACAGGTAGTTATTATCTTGGTGGCTCCGGTTTTCTTCATCAATTCAATGTTGTGGGCGGCGGTTTCATCAAATACTTCCCATCGCCCTGAAACCAGCATGGGTATACCGCAGCAATGCTCCTCCTTACCCATATAGGTATAGTCTACTCCTGCATCTTTCAATATCAGAGCCGCGGATTGAGCCACATCCTGTTCCACATAACTGGAAGTACAACCAGGAAAGAAAGCATATTCGGCGGTCTCTTTAATAAAAGGTCTTATCTCATCGGTTATCCAGCCGTCTCTATTGTCCTTATATTCTCCCCAGATGTTACCCTGCTGACGCATGGTGTTAGCCATAATCTCAAAGGGAGGGAATGTATGATAACCGCGCCCGTCAATCAGAAGGCCTCTTAACTTCAGCCATGACGACTCGTTGGGCAGGTCAAGCTGACAGGTCCGATTGCACATCTCGCATGTAGTACATGCCATAAAGGTATTAACAGCCCGCTGATCGAATTCGGCTTCGCCCTCCATCACCATCTTAAGAAATGTCCATTTGCCTCGGGGTGATTGGGACTCCCAACCCCGTCCATAATACTGGTCACAGTGGTCAACGCAGTAACCACACTGGGAGCAGGCATAAGCATACCAGGCGATATCCCCCGGTATCCCTTTCTTCTCCTCGAAGACCTCCCCGCTCTCTTTGCCTTTGGCCAGGTTGCCGAATACGCGAATAAGCGGTTCCACGGCACTGGCTATTTTCAGACCCCCGGCTACGAGGGTCCCATCCATGACTTTACCCGGATTCATTAATCCTTCCGGGTCCATTGTCTTTTTGTACTGTACCAAAGTATCCAGGTGTTCGCTGCCGAGTATCTCTTTAGCAAAACCGCTGAAATAGAGACCAGTCGCGTATGGGCGGCCACCATGTTTTTGAGCTACTTTCAATGCTGTCAATGAGAGTCCATAAGCCAGGTTAAAATGCAGCTTGCGTTCGTCATGAGGGATAAAGCCCAAGAGGACTATTTCCCGTTGATTGGTGGTAAATCCCTCCAGAATAAAGGGATGATTTATATCCTGGCTGGTCTCATTTATTACTTCGGCCAACTTTTCAATAGGTACCACGACTTCACTGGGGATCAATGATGGTGCTATACGCTTGGCTCTCATCGGTTCGAAGCGGGCGGCCCATTCGTGCTCTGCAATTTCCGGGCTCAGTATCTGGCCCTGCTCTTTCAAGGCCAGGGTCATAACATCATCGATAATCAAGTCACAGCGGTCGGAAGTACAGGCCAAAACTACAATGTACTTTTCAGGCAATAGTATCTTATGGGTCTCGACTACTGGATGACCATGATGTAAGTGGGGCGGATATTTGTTCCGCATTCTGGCTGCCTCGGGATTGATAAAAGTAACTGACCAAATAGGTACTTTGCGGTTATATAGTCCGGTTATGAATGCTGTCATTTGTTCAGCGGTATCAAAGGCCACTGAATTAGTATGCATGGGCTTAAGCGGTTTGACTCTAAACTTTATCTGGCTGATCAGGCCGGTGGTCCCGTTGGCCTCACTAACCAGATTCAGATCCTTTCCCTGAAGATCTTTGACCTGACCATCAAGCTGTACCAACCGCGCCGAATATACATTGTCTTTAAAATAGCCGTATTCGTAGCTGCCGATACCTGCTCCTCCCTGGGCCAACCACCCGCCAACTGTAGATGAAGGTGCACTAGTTGGATATAAAGCCAGGGTAAGTCCTTTCTGGTTCAGATGATATTCCAGCTCATTCCAGACTACTCCGGGCTCAACCGTAGCAGTGCGTTCATCAGGATTGATTTCGATAATGTTCTTCATGCGGTTGAATTCTACTACCAGTCCGCCTTCTACGGGTAATACGCCTCCGTAACCAGAGGTAGCCTTTCCCCGCGGGGTTAACTTTATTTTTTCTTGCCGGGCCAGGTTGACCAGATCAATCAGTTCCTGCTCGGATTCGGGCTGTACTATACCGTCGGGTATCGGATTACCCACCAATGGCTGCACAAGAGAAGGCATTACCCCCATGTCGCGGGCATAAATCTTTCTCTCCAGTTCGTCGAAACTAACTCGCGGCCCCCACTGATTTACCAGCCTTTTCTGTAAATCGTCCTTAATTTTCGGCATTTATTTATACCCCCCATCCGTATTTGAGATCATTATAGCATAATAATGTGAAGGGGATACAATAAATTTTTGTCTAATTAGGTGTAACCCACCAGGTTAATGGAGGGCTGATTTCTAGTTCTCATATACGGAAAAAGATATGGAAAATGTATGAGCGGGTTTTCTAAAAATATTGAAGAATTCCGCGGCTAATGTCCTTAAATATCGGGGCACAGGTCTGGGATCCCGAGGAACCCTCTTCTACCATAACGACAACTGCCCAGCGGGGTTGATCAGCCGGAAAAAAACCAGCGAACCAGGTGTTGAGCACCTCATTGTCTTCATCTATCATTCTCCCGGTTTGAGCCGTAGCAGTCTTTCCAGCTACCTTTGTTTCCGGTATTGCGGCAGTCCGCCCGGTCCCTTCATCAACCACATTCTTCATTAATGAGCAAATATTCTGCGCAGTAGTAACTGAGATAACCTGTTTACGCTCACCACTTTTGATTTCAGTCTTATTTCCATTCTTGTCGATGGTATATCTCACCACTGATGGCGCTGCCCAAATACCCCCATCAGCCACAGTGGAAAGTAATGATGCGACCTGTAAAGGGGTGACCATGACCCCTTCCTGTCCTAGAGATGCATTACCCATCGCCGCGTCTCCGCCGTCAATTTTCACATAAGTTCCAATCTGTCCTGGTTCGAAGCCTATTATAGTTTCATCGGTCAAATGAAACTGCTCAACATAGTGGAGCAGACGGGGTCTCCCCAGACGCAATCCCACCTGTATGAAAGTAGGATTGCATGATTTGGCAAAAGCCTCTTCAAAACTTAACTCACCATGCCCTTCCTTTTTCAGACATGATATAGCTACCTGGTCATTGAAAATATATTTGCCGGAACAGTAAAACCGCTCATCCAAATTCACAAATCCCTCCTCCAGGGCAGCCGAGGTAAGCAGGATTTTAAAAAGCGAACCAGGATTGTATCTGCTCAGCACACGGTTAGTTAAGGGGCTCCGGCCGTCAAATTCAATGGCATCATTTATTTGATAGGGATCAAAGGCCGGCCGGCTCACCATAGCCAGAATCTCTTTACTATGAATATCCATCACTACGGCCGCACCCTTCTCGGCCCTTGAGTCCATGGCCTTCTCGGCCACTTCCTGAATCCTCTTGTCTATTGTAAGTACCAGCGATGATTTATTCTCTGATGCGGTCAGATATTTCCCGGTTAAACCCGGTATAGCCTGTCCTCGCGCATCAACCACGGTAACCAGCCCGGATGGGTTAGGATTATACCGTAAAATATCATCATATGCCCTCTCCAATCCGGTCTGCCCGGTGCTGTTGATACATTGGTTGGTATACCCCAGTAAGTGGGCGCAAAAGCCTCCCTCATCATATCGTTTAGTCATAGGCGCTATGATTAAGCCAGGCTTGGCAGCTGTTCTAAGCTGTTCAATTTCGGTGGGGGTGAGGTTGTTCTTAACAAGTATAAACTGGCTGCTGGGAGCAGCCGCATTAAGGTTGGCCTGTATCTCGGCTTCACTAGTATTGATGAGCACTTCGGCTAAAAACTCACTGATTTCTTTAACATATTCTTCACTGCTGTTGTTTTTATTTGCACCCTCATAGCTGCCAGCCTTAGCTATATCATTGGAAAAGAAAACAGCGGTTGATGTGTTGGTATTAGTGAGAGGAAATAGGTTCCGATCTAGAATATCACCGCGAATTTGATCGCGCAGGTCTACATTATGAGTACGCATTGCCACCGCCTGGCGGCTTATCTCTTCCCCTTTTATGACCTGAAAATAAAAAATCCTGCCTAATAAGACTGTAAATAATGAGAACAACAGCCCTATCAGCAGGAAAAGTCTTTTATGGCTCAAAATGTAACCCCCAGCTACCGTTTAGAATTATTTTTCTTCGGCTGGGGGCATATTATACTTCAATCCTGGATCACATCCACAAGAAATGGAAGATGATTTAGAATACTTATCATCTCTGCCCACGTATCTGAGGTCACCCTGATAACCACCTTACCTTCTGCCTGATTGACAGTCGACACTATTCCCAGGTTATCATAAGCCTCGATTAATTTGGTTAGCATATCAATCCGCTCCGGAGCCACCCGTGCATATATTTCGTTAGGAATTCTTTTCACCAACCTTACGCAAGATACTATATTCAGGTACGAATTGCTGGCAAGGAATAAAAACCCTCTGGAGTGGATGACGCGCCCGATCCATCTCGTGACCTTCGCCGTCTAGTATATACCCGCAATTAAAATCCATTACCTCACCTTGGGGTAAGAGAATTTGCAGCAGGTCCCCAGGGCCAAAATTTCCCCTTTGTTCTACTTCCACCATTCCTCGTCGGGAATCATAACTCTTCACTACTCCGCAAAATTCTGCGCGGTTGAGAATTTGGCTTTTATCCACATCCATGATCTGCTCTGTTTCTCCTTCGATAAAACCGCTTGTGAAAGGACGTGCAGCAACCGTGTTCAATTCGGCCAGCCAATCATATAATTCTGAATCACTAAATACCCGCCGGTTTTTAGAATAATGATCCATTGCCTGGCGATAAATCCTGGTCACGGTTGCCACATATAAAGGGCTCTTCATACGGCCCTCAATTTTAAAGGCATCAATCCCGGCTTCAATTAACAGGGGCAGATAGCTGATCAAACAAAGGTCCCGGGAATTAAAAATATAACTGCCGCGTTGATCTTCTTCAATCGGGAAGTACTGCCCCGGACGTTTCTCTTCTACTACGCGATATGAATAACGGCAGGGATGAGCACATGCTCCGCTGTTGGCATTGCGGCCTGTCATGTAGTGGGAAAGAAGACATCTGCCTGAATAGGAAACACACATCGCCCCATGGATAAAAACCTCCAGTTCGACCTCAACCCGCCGTTTGATTTCGCTTATCTCTTCCAGGCTTAGTTCCCGGGCCAAAACAATCCGGGATGCCCCCAAATCACGATAGAGAGCAGCGGACTCATAGTTGGTAATGTTGGCCTGGGTGCTGACTGTTACAGGTACTGCAGGAGCATATGTACGAGCCAGCTTCAAAACCCCGGGATCAGCTACTATCAGGCCGTCTACCTCCATACTGGCCAGTTCCTCCAGGTATAAGGGTAAACGAACAATATCCCGGTTATGAGCCAGGATATTAACGGTAATGTATAACTTGCAGCCTTGCTGGTGGGCGTTATGTACACCGATGGATATTTCATCCATAGTCAGATTGCCAGCATAAGCGCGGAGGTTAAATTCCTTGCCGCCGGCATAAACTGCATCGGCTCCAAAAAGCAGAGCCGTCGTCAATTTTTCCAAATCCCCGGCTGGCAGAACCAGTTCCGGTTTATTCATTAAAACTGCTCCTATCTCATTTATTAACTTCTACAAGCCATACCTTGCTTTGGCAGCAAGATGCTCACTGTAAGTCCTGGAGAAATAATGACTGCCGTCTCCTTTGGCCACATAGTACAGATATTCGTTCGCCTCAGGATTAAGGGCAGCGTCGAGGGCTGCTTTCCCGGGCGAAGCAATTGGACCAGGCGGCAGCCCGGGATATTTATAAGTATTATAAGGT
>CAZOZX010000007.1:3133-41421 GCA_964584415.1 uncultured Syntrophomonas sp. | reverse complement strand
AGATCCTATTAGGGCTCAATCGTGGTTTCAGAATTGACTCTACTTATACCATATTTTCAGTTCACGAGGCTTACTTGTCTGGGTTATCCTTGAACGCTATTTTTATCTGTTCCGTCTGGATTAATATTTTTTCGACATCCAGAAATCTGGTCAACAAAAGTTTAAAAGATAAGCATCTGCCAATAATTGCCATCCCGGACTCCTGAAGACCGCGTTGCTGTCTACCAGTTTAATCTGCAGCTTCTGTAAAGTGCTGCAGAGAAATTTCGTCATAATTCCGGGCTTCCAAAAAACACTGGACTCCGCTGCTATCACGGTATTCATCCAATAGTCCCAGGAAAAGACGATCAAAACTGCTCGCCCCTGACCTCTGCTCGGTCACCAAACCCAGCTGGGCGGCAAAAATCTGAGTGGCTGCCGCCCCCGACCAGGCAATCTTATAAATAAGCTGCTCGGTTGCACCCAGCAGGGGGGTGCAAAGATAGAAACGGCAGATCAAAGAACGTACCGGGTAAATCGAACAAATATTATCTCGGAGAAATATGCATGGCTCCGGCACTAACCGCAGCAGGCCCACCTGCAGTTTTTCCCCCTGGAAATATTGACTGATAAATTCAGCAGGATTCAGATCCAGCAGTTCCGCCATTTTGCGGAAGGAAACCAAATCGGGAATTACATAAGCAGTATTGCAGCAGTTGAGTTGGCATCCCTTGCACAAAGCATGGTTATCCAGGGCATATTGTTTGAACAAACTCTGGTCATCGCAAAGCGGCTGCCAGGCATCAAGCAAATCCTGCACTGTTGCCGGACCGTTTAGCTTGACTCCTAATCCCGCCTGGCCGTTCTCGATCCCGGCATATACTTCCACCGGGTTCATACTTTTTCACCGGTTTTCAGCTCTTTAATAGCCTGGCGGGCCAATTCATCACAGCGTTCGTTATGGACATGTCCCGAATGTCCTTTGACCTTTACAATCTGCACATCATTTTGCGCAGTGAGGTACAGCAATTTCTCCCATAGATCTTTATTAGCCACTGGTTCCTTTTTACTGTTAATCCAGCCATTATGCTGCCATTTATCGAGCCACTTCTGTTTGAAAGCATTCACGACATAAGCGCTGTCGGAATGGACGTTAACCTTCCAGCCTCTCACTTTAAGCGCACTCAAGGCTTCTATCACCGCCTGCAGTTCCATGCGCTGGTTGGTAGTTTCCGGCTCACCACCCCAAATCTCTTTGCTGCGATCCCCGGCCAAAAGGACTGCTCCCCAACCACCCGGTCCCGGATTACCTGAGCAGGCGCCATCGGTGTATATGTTTACTTCCTTCATTGCCATTCTCCTAACCCAGTCCAACCTAAAATAGATCCAACAGCTCTCTGATCGACCGGATTTGATAGTCGTGCAGCGCAGATATCTCGTCTTCCTCTGGTGCCAGCCAGATCGTGGTCATCCCTGCTTTCCGCGCTCCATCCATATCGGTAATGCTGTTGTCGCCTACATGGGCAGCCTCTGCCGCCGGTACTTGAAGCTGTTCCAGGGTATAATTGAAAATCTTGATATTAGGTTTGGCCCAGCGCACCTCATCGGAAAACACAGTCAGGGTAAAATATTTCAGGATATCATCCGCTTGCATTAATTCGCGCAGCAGCTTCCCGGGAGAAACCCCGGTATTACAAATAACCGCCAGCTTATACTGCTCAGCCAGCACCGGCAGGGTTTCCCGCACCCCTTCATTTAAGGGAGGCTTGTAATCGGGACTGATCATAATATATACCTCGTAGACCTTCTTCCAGTCCGCCATACCCAAGTCTATATGCAGCTGGCGCAGGATAAACTCTACATGACCGTTGGGAGTCAGCTCCAGACCGCACTCGATTTGATAATGGTTGGCGTATTGCCAGCAGTCCCAAAATGCCTCCCGAATGGAGTCCAGATCCACAGTATGTCCTGTTTCCTGCAAAACCTGCTGAAATGAAGCCACTCGCCGCTTGAAAACACCCTCATTGCGGGGCACTCGATATAACGTATCCCAGAAGTCAAAGGTGATGGCCTTTAGCAAACCAGTTCCTCCCTGCCTTTTTCCCTTGGCCTTTTATTCTGCGTGCGCTTCAGTAACTTTCTTGGTTGTACTATCTGACTGTTCAACAAAACCCTTAACGTCGCCATCCAGGATAGCCTGGTTGTCCACCTGGCGTTCCTTGTTGAGCTGACGGGCTTTATCTTTCAGGCTGTTATCGGTGGCATAAAATCCTTTTCCTTTAAATACTATCCCTACATTCTTGCTGATAAGACGCTCGACCGGGCTCCCACATTCGGGACACACTTTTAATGGAACTTCGGTTATTCTCTGTTTCTTCTCGAAGCGTCCACATTTCTCGCAACGGTAGTCATAGATGGGCACTATTGTCACTCTCCTAATTAATTTAATTGGATAAATGGTTGGATTCCAAAACTCTAATGGTTAGCCCAGGCCATATGCCAGGCTGACCAATATAATCGCGAACATTGCCCCATTCCATAAGGCGTGGGATATCATCGGCACCCAGACACTGCGGCTTCTTTCATATATATAGCACAGGGCCATTCCCCCTATCGCCAGGGGTAAAGCGCGCCAAAGGTCAAAGTGAGCCAAACCGAAGATAATCCCGGCCAGCACAGCCCCCCAGGCAGGTCCCACATAATTTCTGAACACTGGATATATCATGCCCCGGTAAAATATCTCTTCCGAAAGTGGCGCCAGTACCGTCCCAGCTATTACCAAGGCAATTATGTCCGGGCGGCGGGTAGCCAAACGCATCACTTGCTCAATCTCCTGCATTTGCAGTTCGGGCTGGAAATATTTTAGGGCAAAGCTCATCAGCCCCACCAGTATTATCAAAAGCACGCCGCCCTTTACCCCATAATTCCAGCAATCAGAAAGGCTGGGCAGGCGCAGCCCCAGATCCTGCCATCGGCTTCTCCTCAGCACTATCGCAAACAGCCATATACAAAAGATGGTGGATATGAATTGGACCGCAAAAAGATACATAAAAAAGTGAATGGAATCCATGTTTCTGACGTTGGGAATCAGTGCCGCGGCTACCGCAATCCCGTTAATGGCCAGATATACCAAAACGATATCCAAGAGTCCCCAGCGTGGTTTATCCACCCTTATCAGCCCCCTAATTCTCCTATTATACTGCAAATGTACATAAAAATACTGTTGAATTTGCCCGTGCTCTTTTGAAAATCTTTCTCCCGGATATACTAACTAATATCAGATGACAAATATAAGGGGGAAACTGCTGTGACCGCTTTATTATTCATAACTATAGCTGGTCTATTACTGATATTAATGACCTTCTGGATATTAAGCACCAGCCAGTCTGAAGACAGAGTGCAAAAATACCGTGAGCACTTTGCTTTTGAAAGTTCCACAGAATTAGCCACCAACGAGGAGGGAGAATTTTACCTGGCTCTGGATGCGATTAGACTGCGGGTAATGGATAATGGCCAGCTGAGGGTCTCCTGGAACCTGAGCCGCTCCAAATGGGAACAAACCTGCCGAGAACATAACCTGCAGCCTGACATGAAATACATGGTACTGCGAATCAGCACCGGCCATGGGGAGCAGCTGGATATGTGGGTCAGTAGTCTGGCCGGTCAATATAAATTCTGGCCCGAATATTATCCTGATTACTATGCCTGTTTGGGGCTAAAGCTGCATCAGCAATTCTACCCGATAATTACTTCCGATATTGTCATGCCTCGATTCCATCAATAAAAATTCGGTATTTGACCGCCCTGGCAATCATCAACCTACACGCCTCGATCGGCTGGTAATTATAGCGCTTGCCATACGGATTCCAATATCCTATAATCTTTACGTATATAGTAGTGTTTACACAAGGAGGAACACCTATTATGGATATAACGGGAGGCCGGGTTCTGGCTGTTAACATCTCGGAAAAAAGAGGCATCAAAAAGCACAATATCAATGAAGCCTACATCAAGTCGGATTGGGGGATCGAGGTTGACGCCCATAGCGGTGAATGGCACCGCCAAGTCAGTCTTTTATCTCTCTCCAGTGTAGAAAAGATGCGGGCTATGGGAGCTGCCATTGATTTCGGTGACTTTGCCGAAAATCTGACCGTGGATGGTATCGATGTAGCTTTATTACCACTGGGAACCCGCTTACGGGTTGGGGAAGTTGAAATGGAAGTAACCCAAATCGGCAAGGAATGTCATAATAAGGCTTGCGCCATTAAAAAACAGGTCGGTACCTGCGTTATGCCTATTGAGGGCATATTTACCCGCACCCTGAATTCCGGCTGGATCAGGGTGGGCGATCCCATTGAAATATTGACCCAATAAAAACCCGGGTTAACCACGACCGGAAATACGTTGGGATGCTCCGGACATACCTAATTGAAAAGGAGTTTGAGCATGGATTATTCTATTTGCAAGGAACGCGAAATTCTCAGTTATAATAATGGTGTAGTGGAGTATATTCGCGACGCGGTGGTGGAGGAGAATCCGCTTACCATTTTTCTCAATGATCGGGAATTGGCTACTATCGTCTGTTCACCCAGCGGACTAAACGAACTGGCGGTAGGATTCCTGCTCAGTGAAGGACTGCTGCAAAGTCCTTCGGATGTTACCGATATATTAATTGCAGAGAATAGGGGATCGATTTGGATCAAGACTTCTAATCAGATAATCCCGGCTCACCAGGACCAATATCACCACATAACCACCGGTGGCGGTAAAAGCGGAACCAATTTCCGTTTCATCAAGGCGGCCCATGAACTGCCGCCCATCACATCCGATGTTCAGTTTACACCCACCCACCTGTTGAAAATGATTGATCTGCTGCAGGAGCAGTCAGCAACCTTCAAACGCACCGGCGGGGTGCACAGTGCCGCCTTGGCCAGCCAGGAAGATATGATTTGCATGTTTGAGGATATCGGCCGACACAACGCGGTAGACAAAGTACTGGGTTATGCTTTCTTAAACCAGATCACCTGTGATGATAAATTCCTGATACTGAGTGGGCGGATAGCATCAGAAATTCTGCTTAAAGCAGCCCGGGCCGGCATCCCCCTCGTATTATCACGATCCGCTCCGACCGGATTGACGGTGGACCTGGCTGGAAGTCTTAATATGACTGTGGTTGGATTCGCCCGCGGCCAGCGTTTGAGTGTCTATACCCATCCGGAAAGGGTTCTAATTTAAAGGAGGTAAGATGGTGGTTTCTCAGCAAGATAAGCACCTGATGGAAGAAATAATCCGCCTCAAAGGCGAGAAATCCGTTTATATCATTGCTCATTATTACCAGCGCGGCGAAATACAGGACGTGGCTGATTTTGTAGGGGATTCCTACGCCATGGCGGTGGCGGCCAAAAATTCTCCCCTGGATACAATATTGGTGGCCGGGGTGGATTTCATGGCTGAATCGGCGGCTATACTTTGCCCCGGAAAGACGGTCCTGTCCCCTGAACCCACTGCAACCTGCCCGATGGCCAACAGTATAAATGTCAGTGATGTGCTGCGTTTCAAAGGCGAGCACCCGGAAGGGCTGGTAGTTAGTTACGTTAATACCCCGGCTGCCATCAAGGCAGTCAGTGATGTTTGTGTAACCTCCTCCAATGCCGCTAAGATCGTGGCCAAGCTGTCCAAAGATGTGCCGGTTTTCTTTATACCCGATGAGAACCTGGGCCAGTATGTAGCGGGTAAATTAGATCGCCGGCTGGATTTCTTCCCGGCCCGCTGTCCTATTCATGCTTCCCTGACCCGGGATGACATCCTGCAGAGAAAGGAACAATATCCTGATGCGCCGGTCCTGGTGCACCCAGAATGTGCTCCGGAAGTAATTGCCCTGGCTGATTATGTCGGAAGTACCGCTGGCATAATCGATTATGCCTCCCGGTCGGCAAAGAAGGATTTAATAATTGGAACTGAGTGCGGCATTTTCCATAAAATCAACCAGGTCTGTCCGGATAAAGAACTAATTCTGGCCTGCGACAACCTGGTTTGCCAGGATATGAAGACCATTACCCCGGAAAAGGTTTTACACTCCTTGCAAACCATGGAGACTAAAATCAGCGTTCCCGAAGACATCCGGGCCAAAGCTGCGGTTGCCCTGGAAAAAATGATCGAATTGGCGTCGTAGTCATTCAGAACCGAGGAAGGGGATTGAGGCATGAAAATATCTACACGGGGCCGTTATGGCCTGCGGGCTATGATCGACATGGCCGCCTACAGGGACCAGGGACCGATTGCTACCCATACCATTGCCCAACGCCAGGGTATTTCCGAGCGGTACCTGGAGCAGCTCATGGTTCCCCTGAAAAGGGCAGGCCTGATTAAAAGCATCCGGGGACCCCAGGGAGGGTATACCCTGGCAAAAAATCCCGATCAAATCAAGGCCGGGGATGTAATTCGAATCCTGGAGGGTCCCCTGGCCCCGGTTGACTGTGTAAGTGAAGTTAATCCGGATGAATGCAACCGGGCGGAAAGCTGTGTCACCCGTAAATTATGGACCCAGGTACGGGATTCGGTTACCGAAATACTTGACTCCTATACCCTGACTGACCTGGCCCGGGACTCCGGAAGTTCAAATAATCCGGCTGGCAAGATAGAATTATAGCCTAATAAGGACGAACACCAGGGTAGAGAGGCGGAAATCTTGATGGGTAAGAAAGTCATAGTCGCAATGAGCGGCGGGGTGGATAGCTCGGTTGCGGCGCTTTTACTACAGCAGCAGGGATACGATGTGGCCGGAATCACTATGCAGATATGGTCAGTTGAAGATGGCACCTGCGGAAGCCAGACCGCGGCTGACGATGCTCGACTGGTGGCTCAAATCCTTGGTATCCCACACCAGGTGGTCGATTTTCGCGAAATCTTTCATCACCATGTAGTCGATTACTTTTGCCGGGAATATATACAGGGCCGTACCCCCAACCCGTGCATCGTTTGCAATCGCAGTCTAAAATTCGGCGCACTTTTGAACATAGCTGTCCAACAGGGAGCAGATTTTATTGCCACCGGTCATTACGCCCGTATCAGACCCGATGAGAACGGCGGGGAGATGAATCTAATAACCGCCCGGGACCCCGGCAAAGACCAAAGCTACGCTCTATATTCACTCAACCAGTACCAACTGGAACACACTTTATTTCCCCTGGGTGATTATACTAAAACAGAAATACGCCAGCTGGCGGAAAATTCTGACCTGCCGGTTTCGACCAAGGCGGAAAGTCAGGACCTATGTTTTGTAACCAGTGGTCATTACGGAGAATTTGTCGAACAGCATCTGCAGCTGCCAGTTCAGCCCGGTCCCTTTAGAGATAAACAAGGCAAGACGGTAGGATTGCACCGCGGCATCCATCATTATACTATCGGGCAGCGTAAAGGACTGGGTTTGCCGCTGGGCTACCCGGCTTACGTAACCAGAATTGACCCCCAGACCAATACGGTTTGGGTAGGCAAAAATCAGGAGCTGTTCCAGGACTTTTTGTATGCCGAAAACGTTTCCTATATATCTTCGCGGCCTTTACCAGGTCCAACTGAGTTGACCGTTAAGGTCCGATACGCAGCATCGGCGGTCCCCGCTCTGGTCACGCCATTGGCAGGCAGCCGTTTCCGGGTTGATTTCCAACAGCCCCAGCGGGCCATAACCCCGGGCCAGACTGCGGTTCTATATGATGGCGACAAGGTGGTGGGGGGAGGTACAATCGCAGCCGGTAACTAAAGCCCCTCGCAGTAATTACTTGTCCAGTTTTCTGGATATCTCGTCCAGCTTATCATATAGGGTAGATAGAACAATGATGACAAAGCCCAGCACCCAGAAGGTTACCAGTTCTTTGGTGAAAAAGGCAACTACACCGAGAATTAACAATAAGCAGGTATTCATTGCCGAGCTGCCGAAAAAGTCTTTCATTCTACGTCCTCCAGTATTTTCCTTTTATTTTAGTATATAAATACTTGTATATTAATCCCTAGCATGATTTTCAATTCCTGGCTCTGCAAGGTATGGGCTGGTTTACCGTACAGATTAAAAAGAGCAAAATTGGGAGGGGGCCGTAAAAAGTGAAAAGAACCTGGTTGGTTTTACTATTGGCAGCCGTTTTGATTTTACCGGTAAATATTTCTGCTCTGGCGGCGGAGGATGATTTTGCCGATGCTGATCATTGGGCCGCCGGTTACATCCAAGCGGTAGCCGGATTAGGTCTTATGAATGGCACCGGGGTCACTGCTGATGGCCAGCGTATTTTCTCTCCAGAGGGGACCGTCAGCCGGGCCCAGCTGGCTGCCGTTATAAGCAGCACTTTCGACCTCAATTACGGCAATATTCGTTTCGTCAAGCAACCCGTAGCTGCTGATTACTACCGTGATGTCACCGATAATGCCTGGTACTCTGGTCCCCTGGTTATGTGTGCCATCAATAATATCTTTAATCCCGGTGACTATTTTTATCCCGATCGCCCCGCCACCAGGTTGGAAGCCGCCCAATCGATTTATCGCTCCTTTAATGCCAAAGGCATCTCGGTGCCGATGATAATGATGATGCCCGTGTTCGATGATACTGCTTCTCTATCCCAGGATGAGATGAACGCGGTCGTGTTCGTCAACAACACTGGCATTATGAAGGGTAATAACAACCGTTTCCGCCCCCTGGACAATATGACCCGGGCAGAAATGGCCGTAGTCCTGATGAGATGCGTAGAATTGATTAGCGGCAATCAGCCGAATAGGAACCAATTGCAGGTATCGGTAGGATCAACTTTTTATCTAAACCTGCCCAGCAATCCCACCACCGGTTATAGTTGGACTTTGACCGGCAGAGACGAAAGCATGATTCGGACCATAGGGTCAGCCTACCTTCAGGATCAATGGAGCGGACCGGCGGCAGTTGCAGGTAGGGGCGGACAGCAATACTGGCGTTTTCAAGCCCTGAAAGAAGGAAATACCGAACTGCAGCTTTGGTATGCCCGACCCTGGGAAAGCGTTCAGCCAGAGAAGTTCACGCTCAAGATATCAGTAATACCTGCCGGCTTCAGCCAATCTTCACCAACTATCAGTACCCAGGCAGTTCGGGCTGAAGGTCAGTATATTACGGTTGACCAGTATATCCCGGTTTTGCATGGTCTGGCCAACCAGTCGGTGCAATCGATGCTGAATTCTCTCTGGGAAAAGGATGCCCAAGCCGCGATAGACAATCTAACACCGGAACTGGAGGATTATATCCGTTATAACCAGCAAAATAATTTTCCTATCCGCCCCTTCGAGATATACAGTCGTTATAAGACTGGTACCTTGAATGACAATTTTCTGAGTCTCTACGTAGACTACTATCAATATACCGGTGGAGCACATGGAATGACCGACCGCCGCCCTTACAACTACGACCTGCACAATGGCCAGCAATTAGCTCTGGCTGATCTTTTTAAACCTGGTTATGATTATGGTTCTCTCATAAACACTGAAATCAAGACTCAGATTGCCGCTGATCCCGGCATCTATTTTGCCGGGCAGCAGGGATTCCAGGGTATCACCCCCAACCAGCACTGGTATATAGAGGATGGACAACTGGTGATATACTTCTCTCAGTATGAAATAGCTCCTTACGCAGCCGGATTCCCTGAGTTTAAAATTCCTTTGACCCGGTTTGGCGATGGGCTGCAGACCCGTTTTTTCAGCAGTTAACCGTAATAATCAAGGGCAGGTACATGTATGTGGGCTAAAATAAACCGATATTATTCTCCCTGGTTAGAGCTGGCTGCCCTATTGCTTTTCAGCACCACATTCAGTTATATTCGCGCTCATTACGATCAGATCCCGGGGATCATCCCCAGTCATTTTGGGGCTTCAGGGGCTCCTGACGCTTGGGCTGCGAAAAGTATATGGTCCGTGTACAGCGTACTGATAATAGGATTTGGTATCTACCTCAGCATGGCCCTTTTGAATATCCTGGTCATAATCCGACCTGAAGATCCCAGCAAGGTTTTGAATATACCCCAGCGGGATAAAGACCTGCTGGGGCCAGCGCGTTTGGAATCCATCCGGGCTTTTACGGTAAGAAGCATGGTAGGGCTGAATTTGATTTTAGCAGTCATGTTCTCC
This sequence comes from uncultured Syntrophomonas sp., assembly GCA_964584415.1. GTDB lineage: Bacteria > Bacillota > Syntrophomonadia > Syntrophomonadales > Syntrophomonadaceae > PHAA01. The sequence continues at coordinate 31,314 of CAZOZX010000007.1, read as the reverse complement.
TACCTGGCTTATGGGGCTGCTAATGTTGCGATGGGGGCTAGCAAGAACCTGGGGCCTATAATGTGGGTTTTCGTGGCCTTGATACTGCTGGTCAGTGTATACATGACTGTCAAGTTAATGATAATGTGTTCCACCCGTGGTCTTAAGAATTCCCCCTAATATCGACTGGATCAACGCCTAAAGTTGAGTCCGGGCGATAGCCAATAAGATTCCGGGCTGGTTCTTTTCGGGCTGGTCCAGTACGATGTCCAAGAGAAAATTGAGTACCCTGCCTATATCCGGGCCGGGCTGGAAGCCCAGGGCGATCAGGTCACTGCCGTCAACCGCCAGGTCGGTTATATACAAAGGGGGTTGGGTAACCAGGATCTTCTGCAGTTCGTCTTGCATAGACTCCAGAAAAGACATGTCAAACGGAGGGGCTGACCCCTCGATATCTGCCCGCTGCAATTCCATTAAGTCGTCCAGATTTTCCTTCCCCACCCTGCGGACCAGTTGCTTCAAAGTGCCATTGCGCACCTTGGGGAAACGGCTCATATGCTCGGCTACCAGCATGGAGACATTCTGAATAGTCTTGTGATCATATTTTAAGCGGTGCAGGATCTGCTCGCTTATCAGACTGCCCGCCAAATGATGACCATAGTAATGCTCCCGGCCTTTACTGTCAATGCTATAGGTCGATGGTTTGCCAATGTCGTGCAGCAGAGCGGCCAGGCGGACATTTAAACGTGCTGGCGCTATATCCAGCACAGACATGGTGTGCTGCCATGCTGTTCCTTGGCGGCGAGGGCTTACCGGCTTAAAGTCGAGCAGGGGAATCAGTTCCGGTACACTATACGGCAATAAGCCGGTTTGGGTAAGCAGGGACATTCCATGAGCCGGGCGTTCGGAAACCAGGATTTGATCAATTTCGCCCCGGATCCTCTCCACGGCTGTTCGCGACAAGAGCGGCGCTAATGTCGTTATGGCATCCATTACCACCGGGTGCAATGAAAAACCAAGGGTACTGCTAAAGCGAATCGCCCTCAGCATGCGCAGCGGATCGTCCCTGAACCTCTGGGGGGCCTGGTTGGCAGGGGCTGAGATTATCTTTCCCTCCAGATCCCGCAGCCCACCAAAGGGATCCACCACCCGACCTGTCTCATCCATGGCCATAGCATTTATGGTGAAATCTCTCCAGAATAAATCAGCTTCGATCCCGCTCAGTCCGGGCAAGGAGGAATGATATTGGCTCTTGTAGGTAGAAACCTCGACTACCCAATCTCGGCTAATCACCGCTACCGTACCGTAACGAGCTCCAAGTTCAGCTGTGTGCGGGAACATAGAAACTATCTGCTTTACCGGTGCCGAAGTCACTAGGTCATAATCATGGGGACTCCGGTCCATTAAAATGTCGCGTACACAACCACCGACCAGGTACACCTCGCAGCCCTGGTCTTTTAAGGCCGTTATAATCTCGATTATTGGCTCTGGCAGCTTCATTAATACTTTCTCCATAATTTCCGGACCCAAATAATCCAGCCTGGTTTAGTATCGTTTTGCCATAACATGATCGTCCAAGTGTGCCCCAATAATAATAACCGCCGGATAATACCGGCGGTTGTACTTATCTATTCAGCATAGTAGTTGATCAAACTGCCTTTTAGAATAATTTCTCGATCATCAGCTGATAATCTCTCTAATTTGAGAACGATATCACGTCCCCCGCCAGACCCGATTACCCTGGCCGGGAACTCCTCATCCCCCCTGGCCAGTTTCTCCCGTATCTCAGGAATGAATATTATCTCACCTACCGCAAAGTTTTCACCGGCATCAATGGTGAAGGGCAGCATACCCCAGTTGATCAGGTTGCTCCGGTATCTTTTGGTGGCATAACCGACTGCAATGTTGGCCCATCCGCCCAGTACCTTCTGACTGGAAGCCGCCTGCTCCCGGGCCGAACCATCACCGGGCTTAACTGCATATACTGCACTGCCTATCCCGGAAGTCTTCATTAATTCCTCAATACTTCCGCCAATTCCTTTTTCCAGGAGAGGTGTAAGTAATTCCTGTAATTCAGGCGAAAGATTCCGTCCCGGCTCCGCGATTACCAGACGCCGTTCCTGCTCCAGGGCACTTACTGCCTTGGCCCGGCCAACGTAGCCAGGGTCCTTGCGGGAAAGGGTAAATTCCGCCAGTTTCATGGGATTGGAACGGAACGAAGAGGTCTCCCCGGAGGGAATCAATTCATCAGTAGTAGTAACTGGATCGGTGATCACCGCCGCAACTTTCAAAATCAGGTTGGGTGTCAAGGGCACCATATCAGGCCAGTCGGCGATGTTGGGCCCAAACTTTAATTCATCCCCGGCAATGGGTAGTTTATATCCATTGTAGACCCGGTGCTCATATACCTCTTTATTAAAACTATAAGTAACCGGAGGAGCTTGCCACTCCATATCGGCAGCTGAAGTCAGGAATCCGCCGTTGAGCACGGTAGCAGTTATTGAGCGGGCGTCCATTAAGGCTACCGATGAAATCTGGCCCTCGCCAGGTTTGGATCCCTCCCGGTTGGGGAAATTGCGGGTAGTATGGCGGATGCTCAAAGCATTATTGGCTGGTACATCGCCGGCTCCAAAACAAGGTCCGCAGAAGGCCGTCTTCATGGTAATGCCGGCCGATAGCATCCTGGCAGCAGCTCCGTTTTTAATCAATTCCAGATATACCGGCTGGCTGGCCGGGTAAACGCTGAAGGCTAGTTCACCATTACCAATTGACCGGCCTTCCACCATAGAACCAATCTGGTACAGGTTTTCAAAAGTCCCCCCGGCACATCCGGCTACTATTCCCTGATCTGCCTTCAGCCGCCCATTTACCATTTTGTCAGTAAGATTGAAAGTAATAGCCGGATTGTCCATCTGGCTCTGGCCTTCTATTTCCACCGCACGCAAAATATCACCGGTATTCCGGTTCAGCTCAGCAATGCTGTATACGTTGCTGGGGTGGAACGGCAAGGCGATCATTGGTTCAATCTGGCTGAGGTCAATAATAACTGCTCCATCGTAATATGCGGCCGGACCAGGATTCAAATGAGTGTAAGCTTCCGGCCGGTTATGGTTGGCAAAATACTGATGGACAGCATCGTCGGTACACCAAATTGAACTCAAACAGGTAGTCTCGGTAGTCATAACATCGATCCCATTACGGTAGTCGACCGTAAGGTTTTTGATGCCAGGGCCGATAAACTCCAGCACCTTGTTATTTACAAAGTTGTTTTTAAACACGGCCCCGATCAGGGCCAGGGCCACGTCCTGGGGGCCAACTCCGGGCCGGGGTTTGCCCTCGAGGTAAATCGCGGTAATTTCAGGGTAGGTAATATCATAGGTCTTGCTTAGTAATTGCTTGACCAGCTCGGGACCGCCTTCGCCTATGGCCATGGTACCCAGGGCGCCATACCGGGTATGGCTGTCTGATCCCAGGATCATACTTCCGCAGGCGGCCATCATCTCCCGCATATACTGGTGAATGACCGCCAGGTGAGCCGGAACATATATACCTCCATATTTTTTGGCTGCTGACAGTCCGAAAATATGGTCATCTTCATTTATAGTTCCTCCCACCGCACACAGGCTGTTATGACAGTTGGTAAGAACATAAGGAAGCGGGAACTCTTTCAGTCCGCTGGCCCGGGCGGTTTGCACAATGCCTACGTAAGTTATGTCGTGAGAAGCCAGGGCATCGAAGCGAATCCTGAGCTGGCCGGGATCGCCGCCGGTATTGTGATTGGTCAGGATGCGATAGGCGATGGTTTCCTGCCGGCCCCGGTCGGGCTTTAGAATACTGCTGTCAAAGGAAGGGCGGCTGGTTTTGCCGCTGCCAGCCAGCAGCTCAAGCTGGCCATCTTCATTAATCTGGACCAGGGTTTCCCCGTTGATAAAATAGACCCCATTATTGATTAAACGCAACTAGAGGCACCTCCAAAAAATTGTTACACCCTATTATTGTACAATAACCCTGGGGTAGTTTTCACCGCTTTTAAACCGGGAAAGCCCCCTTACTGGAACAGCTCAGTGGATAGGTAACGTTCCCCGCTGTCGGGAAGCAGGACTACAATCAGTTTGCCCTTGTTGGCTGGCCGCTGGGCCAATTGGGTAGCTGCAAAGGCGGCTGCTCCCGCTGATATACCCACCAGCATACCTTCCAGCCGGGCCAGGCTGCGGGTGGTCTGCAGGGCATCTTCATCCTTGACCGCAATGACCTCATCGATCACCGCCCGGTTTACTACTGACGGGACAAAACCAGCCCCAATACCCTGCAGTTTATGCGGACCCGGTGATCCGCCTGATAATACCGGAGATCCGAAGGGCTCTACCGCCGCCACTTGCACCAATGGGTTTTGGGATTTCAAATACTCACCTACTCCGGTTATGGTACCTCCAGAGCCAACCCCGGCCACAAAAACATCTACCTGGCCATCGGTATCCGACCAGATTTCCGGACCAGTGGTACGGCGATGAATGGCAGGATTGGCCGGATTGTTGAACTGCTGGGGCATATAGTAACCGGGCAGCTGCGCCAGTTGTTCCGCCCGGGCAATCGCCCCGGCCATACCCTCAGCTCCCGGAGTAAGAACCACTTCTGCCCCTAGGGCTTTAAGAATCTTGATTCGCTCCGGGCTCATACTGTCAGGCATGGTTATCATCAGCCGGTAACCCCGGGCGGCCGCTGCCAAAGCCAATCCTATCCCAGTATTGCCGCTGGTCGGTTCAACTATCACCGTATCCGGTCCCAGCCGGCCCTTCTGTTCGGCATCCTCAATCAGCGCAATACCCAGGCGGTCTTTGACGCTGCCGGCGGGATTAAAATACTCTAATTTGGCGACTACCCTGGCTTCAAGATGATTAGCCTGATTATAATTGGACAATTCCAGCAAAGGGGTGTTCCCGATCAAATCGGTTAGGCTTTTAGCTATTTTAGTCATACTGTATATCGCTCCTATCTAAGTTAAAATTTCGTTCAGGCTGCCGGTGCGGTAACCTCTCAGATCCAGGGTAACATAGGCAAAACCGAGGCTTTGCAGGTAGCTGTGGACCTTCCCCATAGTCAAGTCATCGAAACGGCGGCGTTCCTCCGCTCCAACTTCGATTCTGGCAATTTGCCCATGATGCCTTACTCTCACCTGGCGAAAACCAAGTTCCCGCAAATACCTTTCCGCCTCTTCCACTATAATCAATTTCTCCGGGGTAATTTTATCCCCGTAAGGAATGCGGGTAGCCAGACAAGATTCTTCCGGCTTATCCCAGGTAGGCAAATATAATTCCCGGGACAGCTCCCTTATCTCGGTTTTGGTCAGCCGGGCTTCCTGTAAGGGGCTGATTATCCCCAGCTCCCGGAGAGCCTTCATACCCGGGCGGTAATCTTTCTCATCATCGGCAGTAGAACCATCTGCCACCATCGTAATGCCATGCTGGTGGGCAGTTTTCATTATTTGCGGGTAGTACTGGCTTTTGCAGAGGTAGCAGCGATCAACCGTATTATCGGCATAACCTGCGATGTCAAACTGGCTCAGGTTAATAACTGCCTGGGGAATATGCTGCCGGGTAGTGAATTCAATCGCCCCCTCCAATTCCCAGGGTGGGAAAGTGGGTAATTGTACGGTGATGGCCAAAGCCCGATCGCCCAACAGGCTATAGGCCGTATATAAAAGGAAAGTGCTGTCCACACCGCCGGAATAAGCCACCGCCAAGCCCTCCAAGGCCTTAATTGTATTGTGAAGAACAGATAATTTTTCCCGCATCAGGCTCTCCTTAAAGTTGATTACCGCAGATTTTCGAAAGCAGGGCCGGATTGCCGAGGGGGAGTAAAAATCACCGGTATCCCATATCATGCCATGCCTAAAGTAATCCTTCTGTTAATCTTACCATTTTAGGGTACCCCCGTGCCATTTTCGCGGATATGGGAGAGGGTGAAGAGCCCATTCATTTTTCCACCGCCGGTAAAGGCGGTTATAATATAAAGAGGTACAGAATCCCTCCTACCAAAACCGAAAAAGACCGGTTGATTATTATCAAGTAAAGAAGGAATGAGGACATGGAAAAGGGAACCCGTCTTATTCATAGCGGGAGCGAAGGTGATCCTAACACTGGCGCCGTCAGCACCCCCATTTACCAAAACGTGATATTCGGCAGTGAAGATGTTACCAGTCCAGGGCAATGGGGGTATTCCCGCATCGGCAACCCGACCCGCAGTGCATTGGAACAGACCATAGCTACCCTGGAAGGGGGTCAATATGGATTCGCTTTTTCCTCGGGGATGGCGGCTATTTCAGCCGCTTTTCTGCTTTTCGCAGCGGGCGACCATGTTCTGGTATCACGGGACGTTTACGGGGGGACCTTTGGTTTGGCCCATCGTTTGCTGCCCCGTTACGGGCTGGAAATAGAATTCATAGATACCACCGATCCCGCAACTATAGAAGAAGCCATTAAAAGCAATACTCGGGCTTTATTTATCGAAAGTCCTTCCAATCCTTTGATGAAAATCAATGATTTCCGCTCTATTGCGGCCCTGGCCCAAAAACGAAATATTGTTACTATTACTGATAATACCTTTATGACCCCCTATCTGCAGCGGCCCTTGCAATTCGGAATAGATGCAGTGGTTCATTCGGCCACCAAATACCTGGGCGGGCACAGTGATTGCCTGGCCGGGCTGGTGGTAACCGATAATCCCCGCCTGGCCCATGAGTTCAAGTTGCTGCAGGTTTATTTGGGGGCAGTCCTGGGACCGCAGGATTGTTGGATAATAATGCGGGGTATTAAAACCCTGAAAGTCAGGCTCGAGCAACAACAGCAGACCGCCGGGCAACTAGCGGAATGGCTCAATGCCAGGCCCGAAATAAGTGAAGTCTACTATCCCGGCCTGGCTCAGCACCCCGGCAGGGAGATCCATTTCAGCCAGGCGGAGGGAGCTGGAGCAATGTTGAGCTTTCGCCTGCCGGATGGGGAAACCGCCCGCCGATTTGTCAACCGCTTGCGGCTGCCGGTGATTGCTTCCAGCCTGGGGGCGGTCGAAAGCATAGTATCGCTGCCGGCTATCATGTCTCATGCTTCATTACCGGAGGATATGCGCCGGGAACTGGAGTTGGATGCCGGCCTGGTGCGTCTCTCGGTAGGATTAGAGGAATTGGTCGATTTGCAGGCCGATATTAATCAAGCTCTGGCACAAATTTCATGATGCTATGGTTTCAAAATTTAATGTTCGCGAGGTGAACCATATGGATTATTTCGAACTCGTACAAAACAGATACTCCTGCCGCTCTTATCGGCGGGATATGGTGGAAGCGGAAAAACTGCAAAAGGTGCTGGAGTGCGGACGATTAGCTCCTACCGCCGCTAATCGCCAGGAGATCAAAATTATCGTGGTCCCGGTGGCAGGAAGAGAACCGGAATTGCTTAAAATCTATCCCCGGGAATGGATGGTTGAAGCCCCTTATATTTTAGTCCTATGTACCATCCCCGCAAAATGCTGGACTCGCGGTGACGGCAAATGTTACAGCGATGTTGACGCCGCCATCGTTATGGACCACATGATAACCGGCGCTACTGCTTTAGAACTCGGAACCTGCTGGGTGGCTAATTTAAATGTGGCTGCTGCCCGGGAAATCTTACAGCTGGATCCCGGCTGGGAACCGGTAGTCTTAACCCCACTAGGTTATCCGTGTCAACCGGCCCCGGCTAAGAAGCGCAAACCTTTGAAAGATATTTTAATTTACAGATAATCAATCGCAATATTCGGGCACGTTATACCGTATTTTCACCATCGCTGGACACCAGCAGCTTGTACAGCTCGGGGCGGCGGTCCCTGAATATACCCCACTCCAGACGTTGGAATTCCAGTTGGTCAAGATCAAATTGAGCTAATAGACTAATCTCCTGGCTGCGGTTAGCTTCGTAGACCAGATTTCCTGTCGGACCGGCTATAAATGAAGAACCGTAAAAGGTGAGGGCGGAATCCTCGTCCGTTTCCGTTCCAACCCGATTGGCAGCCAGTACCGGGATAAGGTTGGCAGCCGCATGACCGCGCATACACATCTGCCAGTGATCCCGGGAATCCACGTCGGGATCCTGGGGTTCAGAACCTATAGCGGTAGGATATAACAGCATCTCGGCTCCCATCAGCGTCATACAACGGGCAGCTTCCGGATACCACTGGTCCCAGCATATACCTACCCCGATTTTGCCGTAGCGGGTATCCCAGACTCGAAAGCCGGTATCTCCGGGATTAAAGTAGAACTTTTCCTCATAACCGGGGCCATCCGGGATATGGCTTTTACGGTATAACCCCAACACTTCCCCGCTGGCATCGATCAAGGCCACTGAATTATAGCGGGCATAATTCTTTCTCTCAAAAAAGCTGACCGGTAACACTACCCCTAATTCCCGGGCAATGGTTTGAAATTTCCCTATCGCCTTATTGCTTTCCAGGGTGGTGGCCCAATCATAATATTCAGCTTTCTGTTTTTGGCAAAAATAAGGGGTTTCGAAAAGTTCAGGTAAAAGGATGACCTGGGCTCCTTCCGCAGCTGCCCTTCTAACCATTTGTTCTGCCTTAACCAGGTTATCACTGAGGTTGGACGAACAACTCATCTGCACCACCGCGGTGGTTACCTGCCTCATCAACATCCCTCATCTCTTCATATATTGACCACTTATGGAATTGAATACCTTGCTTAAAGAAGCAGATCAATCCGATTATTAAATCTTGCCGGACGGCATCTGCTGGGTCATGCAGTGGACATTGCCGCCTTCCTTAACGATTGCCGTACCATTAATGGTACGGATGCGCCGTTCGGGGAATACCTTGCTCAAGATTTCCACCGCCTGCCGGTCAGTCGCTTCTGCCCCTCCCCCGAAAACCGGCAGAATGATACCCCCGTTTACCAGATAAAAATTCAAATAACTTAAAGTAAGCCGCCGCCCTTCATGAAACTGGGCCGGGGGTTGAGGGATCTCTATTATCTCCAGTCTATGGCCCCGGGCTGTGGTCGCTTCGGCCAACACCTTCCGGCTTTCCTGGGTTATGGCGTAATTATCATCGGCCGGATCGTCACAAACCTGCAGCAATACCTTGCCGGCACCGGCCCAGCAGGCAATGTTGTCGATATGGCCGTCGGTTTCGTCTCCGCTCAATCCTCGTTTAAGCCAGATGACCTTTTTGACATCCAGGTACAAACCCAGATACTCCTCAATCTGGGTACGATTGAGCTTCGGATTGCGGTTAGGATTAAGCAGACACTCTTCGGTGGTCAGCATTGTGCCCTCTCCATCCACATGGATGGAGCCACCCTCCATGATCAGGGGCGCATCAAAACACTTTACCCCGATGTCTTCAAGAATAGCGGCCGCCAGGCGATCGTCCAAATCAGAGGCGGCATATTTTCCCCCCCAAGCGTTAAATCTCCAGTTGATCCCGGCTATCTCGCCCAGGTCATTTACCACAAAAGTAGGTCCATTATCCCGCAGCCAGGAGTCATCGTGAGCCGCGGTCAGATATTCTACAGGGAGGTTGCCAAGATAAATATCGGCTTTATCCTGGTCACCGGGATTCACTATTACCGTAACTGGTTCAAATTCGGCTACCGCGGTGATTATTTCGGCGTAGCCCTGGCATACCTGTTCATACTCAAGGGGATAACACATATTCTCCTGTACCGGCCAGGAGATGAAAGTGCGCTGATGAGGCGACCATTCAGCCGGCATTTTATAATGCAAATCTCTCGGATACACGCCTTTATCCTTTCTTTTCAGTGATCCATCTCATCATATAATATAAATCACCTGATCTCAATCCATACCACATTACAGGTTACGGTGCTGGAACAATATTGTGTTTGGCCAGCTAAGCGGTAAACTATAGTAAGAAATACGCATCATGGGAGGTACGATGGAAAACGAATTCTCACGAACCGAGCTGCTGCTGGGCACCCAAGCCGTCAAGAAGTTGGCTGGATCGACTGTGGCCGTCTTCGGCATCGGCGGGGTAGGCAGTTTTGTGGTCGAAGCCCTGGCGCGTTGCGGGGTGGGCCATCTGGTTTTGATCGATTATGATCTGATAACCATAACCAATTTAAATCGGCAGATCCACGCTACCAGCAAGACCATCGGGCTGAGTAAAGTAGAGATAATGAAAGACCGGATTTTGGAGATAAATCCCCAGGCTCGGGTTACCACCCACAGCGTTTTCTATCGTTCTCACAGCTACCCGGATTTGGTTGACAGCGAATTTGATTATATCGTTGATGCGGTTGATTCAGTCGCTGCCAAAATAGATTTAATACTCCGGGCCCAGAGCTTAAATATCCCCATAATCAGCTGTATGGGAGCCGGCAATAAACTGGATCCAACCTGTTTTGAGGTAGCTGATATCTATACCACCTCGGTTTGTCCCCTGGCCCGGGTAATGCGCCGCGAACTCCGCAAACATGGGGTAACAGCTTTAAAGGTGGTTTACTCCCGCGAGGTCCCCTCGACTCCGCGGGAAGAAGAGATTCATGCAGATGGGGACAACAATTCTTACCGCCCCCAGGTTAAGGATTCAGCCCCGGGCAGTGTGGTATTTGTAACCGCAGCTGCCGGCCTGGTATTAGCCGGCGAAGTGGTTAAAGATTTGATACAGCTTTGATCATGAGCGCCGGCCGCTGAATAAAAAGGCATAAATGCCGACCAGGCTGACAAAAATAGTGGTTCCGATAAGGACATTATTGAGCAGGGCTGAAGGGTGATCGGCTGCCAGCAGCAGCAGTGAAGTGCTCACTAATCCGCCGGCGATGATAAGACTGGCACTGATACGGTTAGCCAACTGGGTCAGTTTATCTTCCGCTTGTTTTCTTAAGGCCAGATTGTGCGACAATTCCAGTCTCCCTTTACCCGTCACCTTAACCAATTCATTCATATTTTTGGGGAAAGTCAGCAGAGGTTTAATATCCCGGTAATAACTGCGTTTCATAGTATCATACATAGCACCTGGCTTTAACCGCTGCTCGAAAGCCTGTCGGACTAATGGTTCGGTGGCTGCCGACAGGTTGAAAACAGGATCCATTCTCTTACCTACTCCATCCAGGGTGATAAGCGCTTTCATAAGCGAAGTAAGGTAGGGAGGCAGGTTAAGCTGATAACGATAAGTCAAATCAAGGATTTCCTGGCGCAGGAGGTTTATATCTATATCACCCAGGTTGGACGAATAGATTCGTTCCATCATATCCTCAAACTCACCCTCAAAGTCATCGAGGTTAATGTCATCGGGTATAATTCCCAGGTCGCTGAGGGCACTGAGAGCTTTATCCACATTTCTATCACTGACACCCTGCAAAAACTGGCCAATCTTGACCAGGCGCCTTTCGGTCAGTGATCCCATCTGCCCAAAGTCAATGAAGCTGATTTTATCCTCAGCTAAGACCAGAATATTACCGGGGTGGGGATCTGCCTGAAAAAATCCATGCAGCAATACCTGCGATAGGAAGGCGCGGGTTCCTAATTCCGAAATCTTGGTACGGTTCCAGCCGTGGGCATCAATGGCCGCCACATCACTCAGCTTTATCCCATTGATAAATTCCTCAGTAAGCACCCGCGCGGTGGTATAGTCCCAATATACTCTCGGGATTACAACTGATTCGTCTTGAGCAAAAGCGTGTCTCATACGATCCGTGTTTTTGGCTTCCCGGTCATAATCCAACTCCAGGCGCATGGTCTTACCGTATTCTTCAATAATGTCTACCAGACCAATGCGGGCGGCTTCAGCGGAGTGTCTCTCAATCATATGAGCCAGGTCGTTAAACATCTCCAGGTCATTGATAACCTGGGTTTCGATATTGGGCCGCTGTACCTTGACGATTACCTGCTCGCCGGTCTTCAAGACCGCTTTATGTACCTGGCCGATAGAAGCGGCCGCCAAAGGCTGGGGATCGAACGAAGCGAATACATCTTCGACCGGGCCAATCTCCCGGGCGATTTGCGCCTTTATCTCTTCAATCGATACCGGGGATACCTTATCCTGCAGCCTTTCCAGTTGCTCAATAAACTCCGGGGGTAATATATCGGAACGGGTACTCAGAACCTGTCCAAGTTTGACATAGGTAGGCCCGAGTTCCATTAGGGCATGAGTCAGTTTGTCGGCAATACAGTAATCTGATTCCGGGCCGCAGCTGCGGACGGAATATAACGACGGCAGCGGTACATATCTCTCCATACCTATCCTTTGGATGAGGTAGCCTAACCCGTGTTTGAGAAAAATCCTGGCAATCTCCCGAAAGCGAAAAAAGTGCCTTACTTTACGTCTAATAGTCAATTCTCATTCCCCCCGAACTTATTACTCGATACCATTGTCGAGCCAGCGTCTATTTACCCCTGGTGCTTTATCCGCAGCAATCTCATACTATTCAGGGTGACCAGCAGTGAACTCCCCATATCACCAGCTACAGCCAGCCACAATGTGAGCCAGCCAGGTATTACCAGCAGCAAAATGGCTGCTTTGACTACCAGGGCAAAAATAACATTCTGCCTGATTATTCTTAAGGTCCGGCGGCTCAAATCAATCATATAGGGTAATTTGGACAAGTCATCAGCCATTAAGGCAATGTCCGCGGTTTCTAAGGCAGCGTCAGTCCCAGCCGCGCCCATGGCTATGCCGACTGAGGACAAAGCCATCGCCGGGGCATCATTCACGCCGTCTCCTACCATGGCCACCTTATGGTTTTCCGCCAGCAATTGCTGCATGGCACCAACCTTGTCCTCAGGAAGGAGCTCGCTCCTGAATTCATCAGCACCGGCCCGCATGGCGATAGCCCGTGCTGTACGCTCGTTATCGCCGGTCAGCATTATCACCTTTTTAATGCCCGCCTGTTTGAGTTGGGCAACTGCCATAGGAGCATTTTCCCGCATGGTATCAGCCACCGCAATAACTCCTAATATCTCTTTTCCTGTACCCAGGATCATGACGGTTTTGCCTTCGTCCTGCAGGGTATTAATCCATGCGTCAATTCCGGTTAAATCCATACCTATTGAGGAGAAGAACCGGGGATTACCTATCTGATAGGATTGGTCTTCCACATCTGCCCGCGCCCCCTGGCCCAATACTGCTGCAAAATTATCTGCTGCCGGTATATGCACCCCATGTTCCCGGGCATATCTGATGATGGCCTCTCCCAATGGGTGCCCGGCCAGGGTTTCAATAGCCGCAGCAATCCCCACCATTTCCGCTTCGTTTCCACTCAGGGGAATTACGTCCGTGACTACCGGTAAGCCAGTGGTCAGAGTGCCGGTCTTATCAAAAGCAATGACTGACAAATGACCTGCTTCTTCCAGATAGGCGCCCCCTTTGATTAACACCCCGCTTTTGGCGGCACTGCCTATAGCCGCTACGATAGACACCGGGGTTGATATGATCAGGGCACAAGGACAGGCCACCAATAGCATAGCCATAGCCTGATAAAACCAGGTTGTAAATGGCTGGTGCAGGATTAGTACCGGTACCGTGGCTACCAGGATTGCTGCCCCTATCACCGCTGGGGTATAATAGCGTGCAAATCTATCAATAAACTGCTGAGCAGGAGCCTTCTGACTCTGGGCCTCCTCCACCATGGCAATGAGGCGGGAAATGGTATTATCCTGGGCTAGATGAGCAACCTGGACCTCCATTGAGCCAAGTTCATTAATAGTACCGGCATAGACTAGATCGCCGATATTCTTAGCTACCGGAATAGATTCGCCGGTAATAGGAGCCTGGTTTACCGATGAGGAGCCTTTAACCACCACTCCGTCCATCGCAATTTTACTGCCGGGCCGGACCACCATAATGTCATCCAGCCTGATTCTTTCCACCGGCAGGGTCATGGTAATCCCATCGCGTTTGACCATGGCTTCATTCGGGGCCAGGTCCATTAATGATCTTATAGAGTTCCTGGTCTTTTCCATGGTATAACCCTGCAGGGCATTTCCCAACGAGAAAAGGAATACTACGGCAGCAGCTTCTTCAAACTGACCGATGGCCGCCGCTCCGATCACGGCAATGCTCATCAGGATATTCATGTCCATTTCGTGGATGCTCAGTAATACCGCCAACCCGGTACGGAGCTGCATATAGCCTCCCAAGATGATGCCGGTAATAAAGAAACCGATAGGAACAAAGCCTGGGACTGACAATCTCTCGAAGAGAACCCCCAATCCAAACATAACTAATGACACTACCGTGGGAATCACGTATTTATTGCTTTTCCAGAAGGGGCCCATGAGAAGGCGAGCGTTCAAGTTATCTTCAGGTCTGCCAGTATACCCCATACTGCGAATTGCATTCAGGATAGCTTCATGATTACTGGGGCCTTTGACCACCAAAGTTGACGCCGGGAAATTGACCTGAGCCCGCTCGACTCCAGGAACCAGCGCAATCCTCTTTTCCAACTGGGATGCACAATCAGCGCAATCCAACCCGCCTATGATGAATGTGGCCTGAGAGGAATTAAGATCACCTTGATGCCCGCCTTCCAGTGCCTGATAACCCAAGGATCTGATAGCATTGATAAATGAAGGTACATCACTTTGGGTAGCATCGTATTCTATGTTCAATTTTCCCTGGGGAAAGCTCAGCTGGGCCGCCCTAACCCCCGGCAGGTTTCTTAACGCCTTTTCCACCTTAGCGGCGCAGTCAGCGCAGTCCATACCGTTTACCTGCAAAACTGCCATGGTATTCATCGACTTTATTTCTATGGCCTGGGCCATAATCACCGCTCCTTCAGACAATTATTGAATCGATTAATAACCGTATAACTCCAGAAAACGGGCGGCCCACTCTTTACTGTGACTGATATGTTCCAACCCTTGCTTAAATAACTTATCAACGTGATCATCCAAAGAGTAATATAGTATTTTACCTTCCCGTCGGAACTTCACCAGTTTCTGAACCCTCAGCATCCTTAACTGGTGGGAGACGGCTGAATCTGATGCCCCGATTACGGCAGCCAGGTCGCAGACGCATAATTCCCTGTGCATCAAGGCACAGACTATTTTGACCCGATTAGGGTCGGCCAGGGTTTTAAAGGTTTCTGCCAGGGCCAGGGCTTCATCCCCGGAGAGCATCTTGGAACTAACCTCAGTAACTGCATCTTCATGAATGCATTGGACTGCACAGCGATCGAATTCCAATACCATGCGCGCTCCCTCCAAACTTTATTATCTGTACATGTGAGCATTTGTTCATATGTATATGTTAATAGGAATAAGATTATACCGTCAAGCGACAAAATCACTATAGGCCCCTACAATCAAAATTAGTATGGCTAATTCAAATCTATCCATCCCTCATTCAAAATAATCCGCTCATTGATTGCTCCCCAAAAATATTGAAACCCTGTCGCCATGTATGATGGCAGAGCAGGGTCTCAAACAAGTCTATATCATGGCTATCAGCAACATTATCGTTAGCTGCACAAACATCAGCAACCTTAACTGTGCCACAATTTCGCCCATCAGTGGTACCCACAGGTTATGATACCCTTGGGTGCCTTTTCGATGGTCTACCTGCGCCATAAAAGGACAATAAGCTCAATAATTCCGGGCCTGCAACTACAGCCCCCTATACAACCTGATAACCAACTGCTTCAATCCGGGCCTTGATCTGTTCAATGGAAACCCCATCCTCCTCGTAAACAACAGATACCTTTTTCTGCGGGGGATTAACATCGGTTCTGATAATGCCGGGCAGCTTCTTAACCGAGTTACGTATAGCATTGATGCAGTGCATTCAGGTCATACCTTCAACATTAAGGATTACGGTTCTTTCAGCCATGGCCAATCTCGAACCTCCGTCTTAAACTACCTGGTAGCCGGCGTCCTCAATCTTATCCTTTATTTTTTCTAGGTTTACCTTATCGGCATCGTACACGACCTCCACCTTTTTCCCCATAAGATCAACCTCCACCTTGTCGATACCGGGAAGTGAGCCGACGGAATCTTTTATAGCGCGGACACAGTGCATGCATGACATTCCTTCCACATTTAGAGTCTTAATTTCTTGCGCCATCTAATCATCTCTCCTTTATCGATTGCTATCTTTTATTATACCAAGGAATGGAATATTTACGCCTACTCTTCCCTATTTATTGGGGCAGCAGGTACAGTGATCAAGATATTGTTGCTTAATATATTTGACCAGGTGGCATGATAAGGAACAAGGACATCAGCCCTTTATTGGGCCGGATGCAGAATCGTTCGTTAATTTCGCATTTCCAGCTCAGATCATGCTAAAATATTGGCAAAGCATAAATGATTCTGCCAATATTACTATTATTTAGGTGATCTAAATATAGATATATCGATGAGGAGGTATTATTTTGTCTGATAATGCATCCCTGGGCATTTTTCTTTTGCTTACTTTCATATTTCCGATAGCTGCCATGGCTGGCGCCTGGCTGTTCCGAGCCCAATCGGTTCCTTCCCAAGAAAAACTGCTTACTTATGAATGCGGAGTAGATCCAAAGGGATCAGGCTGGATGAAATTCAGGGTCAACTACTTCCTTTATGCCCTGGTTTTCCTGGCCTTTGACGTTGAGACTATCTTCCTTTATCCCTGGGCGGTCAGATTTCAGGCTCTGGGTATCTTCGCTTTTATCGAAATGATTATATTCATCGCCATCCTGGCCCTGGGTTTATGGTACGCGTGGAAAGAAGGTGCATTGCAGTGGTATTAAGCTCCCCGGCTGAAATCCGCCATGATAAAGATGCCGACCATTTGGCCCAACATAATATCATTGTCACTACCCTGGAAAAGCTCTGGAATTGGGGCCGGGCCCGATCCTTCTGGCCGTTGAACTACGGCTGTAATTGCTGCCCGATTGAGCTGCTGGCTGCCAGCGGGGCCCGTTTTGATATATCCCGCTACGGTTACGAGGTGTTCCGCGCCTCCCCCCGCCAGGCAGACCTGCTCCTGATAGCCGGCCCGATATCATTGAAAATGGCCCCGGTAGTCAAAAGGGTCTATGAGCAGATGCCGTCTCCCAAGTGGGTTCTGGCCATGGGCAATTGTGCTACCAGCGGAGGTCCTTTCCGGGATGGCTACAGTATTTATCCTGGTGCTGACTCCCTTTTTAAAGTCGATGTCTATGTGCCTGGCTGTCCGCCGCGCCCAGAAGCCTTATTTCATGGCCTGCTGGAACTGAAGAAGAAGGTCGAGAAGGGTGATTACTAAAACCCGGGAGGACGTGGTATGAAAGTGAATCTTGAACAGATCACCGCAGAACTGCAAACCAACATGGGTGACCGGTTGGAAGTCTACCCGGATGCCTATTTTACGGTTCTGAAGGTCAAGCCCACCGACTTGCTGACTTTAATGGTTTACTTGCGCGGCCAGGCGGGAATGAATTACCTGGCTAACCTGACCGCAACTGACCTTAAAGAGGAATTCGAGGTTAGTTACCATCTATATGCGATACCTGACAACGGCTTGAAAATAGAGATTAAAACCAGGTGTCCTCGTGACCGTGCTGAAATCCCTTCGGTCTTTTCGGTCTACCCTACGGCAGATTGGCAGGAGAGAGAGGTATTTGACCTCATGGGATTATCCTTCCAGGACCACCCCAACCTGGTGCGAGTCCTGCTCCCGGATGATTTCGCAGGGCATCCCCTGCGCAAAGACTTCCGAAAGGAGGCTTGAGCGGGTATGTTTGAAACCGATCAATACACCATAAATATTGGCCCCCAGCATCCCAGCACCCATGGAGGCATGCATGTAGAAGCGGTCTTGGACGGCGAGGACATTATCGATGTCATTGTCCACCTCGGTTATGTTCACCGGTCGGTGGAAAAGATAGCCGAAAGCCGTACCTATCCCCAGTTCCTGCCTTATGCCTCCCGCTTGGATTACATGGCTACCCACTTACCAGCCCTGGGTTATGCGCAGGCGGCTGAAAAACTGCTGGGGATATCGGTACCGGAGAGAGCTGAATACATCCGGGTGATAATGGCTGAACTCTCGCGCATAGCTTCCCACATGATGTTCGTCGGCAGTCTGGCCATTGACCTGGCCGCCACCACCGGTTTGCTTTACTGTTTGCGCGACCGGGAACGAATCATGGATATGTTTGAAATGACCAGCGGGCAGCGGCTGCTAGCCGCCTATATGCGGATCGGGGGAGTTAGTCATGACCTCCCCGAGGAATTCTTCCCGGCGGTCAATAGTTTTATCGATGATGTCCCCAGCATGGTCGCCGAATATAACGGTCTGATAACCGGTAATGAAATCCTGCAGGCGCGCTGCAATGGGATTGGCATACTCCCGGCTGACACCGCCGTCGCTTATGGAGTAACCGGCCCCAACCTGCGGGCCAGCGGAATTGATTATGACCTGCGCAAAGTTGATCCCAGCGGGATCTATGATCGTTTCGAATTCAAGGTTGCGGTGCAGGAAAAAGGCGATTGCATGGCCCGGCTGCTGGTTCGTTTAGAGGAGATCGAAACGAGTGCCAGCATCATTCGCCAGGCCTTGCAGCATATACCGGAAGGTGAAATCGTGGGGAAAGTGCCCAAGGTTTTAAAACCTGACAAGGGCAAAGAGGTATATCACCGGATCGAATCTGCCAAGGGGGAATTAGGCTTTTACTTGTTGAGCGATGGCAGCGAGAAACCAGCCCGGCTGCACGTTAGGGCCCCGTCTTTTGTCAACCTGATGGTCTTGCCGATCATTTCCCGGGGCGGTAAGCTTCAGGATATTATCACCAACATTGCTACCCTGGACCCGGTCCTGGGTGAATCAGACCGCTAGACGAAAGGAGCTGGAGCTTTGGAAAGTTTGATTATAACCATCGCCCAAACCCTGTCTTCCTGGCTTATCAGCCTGGGTCTGACTCCCTGGTGGGCTGATCTTATATTGCTGGTGCTGCAATGGACCTGCATAGTTGCGATAATCACCCTTAATGTTATTATCCTAATCTGGCTGGAGCGCAAGATCTCCGGCTTTATGCAGGAGCGCCTGGGCCCCAACCGGTTGGGTCCGTTTGGCTGTTTCCAGACCATTGCTGATACCTTAAAACTCCTGACCAAAGAAGATATCGTGCCATCCAAAGCTGATAAATGGATATTCAAAACTGCTCCTATGTTCTTCATTATCGTATCGGTAATGCTTTATGCGGTCATCCCCATGGGTAAAAACATGGCTGTGGTTGATCTGAATATCGGACTCTTTTATTTTATTTCGGTTGGTTCCCTGACTACTATCGCCATACTGATGGCCGGCTGGTCTTCCAACAATAAATGGTCCCTGCTGGGGGCGATGCGCTCGGTGGCCCAAATGATAAGTTACGAAATTCCCCTGGCTTTTTCCCTGCTGGGGGTGGTCATGATCGCCGGATCCCTCAATCTTTCCGACATAGTCGCCGCCCAGGATAAATTCTGGTTCATACTTTTACAGCCGGTCGCCTTTGTAACCTATTTTATAGCCGCTACCGCCGAACTCAACCGGGGACCTTTCGATATGCCCGAGGCCGAACAGGAGTTAACCGCCGGGGCTTACACGGAATATACCGGCATGCGCTGGGCTCTGTTCTTTCTGGCTGAGTACACCAACCTGGTAGCGGTGTCTGCCCTGGCCGCTACCCTATTCTTCGGAGGCTGGCAAGGGCCCTGGCTGCCTTCCTGGATTTGGATCATTATCAAAACCTACTTGATAATGCTGGTCTTTATGTGGCTTAAGTGGACTTTTCCGCGCATCCGCATGGATCACTTGATGGCGTTGAGCTGGAAAGTACTCATACCGGTCAGCCTGATCAATATCTTAATCACCGGAGTAGGAATCGAATTTGTCAAAGGGATGAGGTGGTAAACAAATGCTGGGCAAAGGATTATTAAAAGGCTTGGGCATTACCGCCAAACACACTTTTGAGAGGGAGATTACTCAGCAGTATCCTGAAGAACGGCCTTATTTGCAGAACCGCTTTCGAGGCCACCTGGCCTATGATTTTCCCAAATGTATCGCCTGCGGATTATGTATTAAAGCCTGTCCTAATAACGTGCTGACCCTAAATACCTTCAAGGATGAGCAAACCAAGAAAAAGAAGGTGGACAGCTACATAATTGACCTGCAGTATTGTTTGTACTGTAATTTGTGTGTCGAGATATGCCCGACCGATACCCTTTATTTTACTAAGGAGTTTGAGTTGACCCAGCGGCATCGGGATGCAATCAAGAAAGTGTATCTGCGGCCGCCGGAGCTGGATCTTGTGACAACTGAAAAGGAGACTGCCAGCGAAAAGGAGCCAGCTATTCCCGAAGATGAGGATAAGCGGCGCAAACAAATAGCAGCCCTAGAGTCAGTCCTAATCAAAAATCCGGCCAAGACCCTGGCCAAAATTCTCTCCTCCGAGGAGGATATCGCGGTGATGACAGCACTTATGCAGGAAGACGATAAAAAACTGGCCAAACTGGCCGAGCTGATGGTTGAGGATCGGGACAAAGCCGCCAAGGTGGCCTCGGCCTGGGTGAATAAAGCCAGGAAAGATCAATCCCAGAAAGGGGATGAGTCAGTATGAACCTGAATGAAATTGCTTTCTATGTAATCAGCGGGTTGACCGTTTCCGCAGCCTTGGGAGTGGTATTGAGCCGTAATATTGTCCACAGTGCGCTGGCTCTGATTGTTACTTTCCTGGGTGTAGCGATGACTTTCTTTGAATTGGGTGCCGGATTCCTGGGTCTAGTGCAAATACTCGTATACGCCGGGGCCATTTCGGTTTTAATAATATTCGCCATAATGTTGGTCATGAATCCGGACCCCTCCAGAACCAATCTAACCACTCCCAGCCGGGACACTAATTTCTGGGGCGGCCTGCTGGCCTGGATCATTATAGCAGCCATTGGCATAGCGCTAGGTAAACACCAATGGCCTTTCCCCCCAGCCATTCCAGCTGATACTGATCGGGTTGGTGCCATTGCCAGCCTGTTACTGGGTAATTATGTGGTAGCTTTTGAGGCCGCTGCCGTTCTCCTCTTGTTGGTGGTGGTCGGGGCAATTATTCTGGCGAAAGGGGTTGAAGAAGGATGATCGGGCTAAATCATTACCTCTTTCTGGCCACCCTCCTATTTGGCATCGGGATTTATGGGGTATTTGCCAAGCGCAACGCCATAGCCATATTAATGTCGGTCGAACTCATGCTTAATGCTGTGAATATCAATTTCGTGGCCATCAACAGATTTATCCAGCCCGCTGATACGGTTGGTCAACTCTTTGCCATATTTGTGATTGTGGTGGCCGCGGCCGAGGTCTCAGTAGGCCTGGCTCTGATAATATCGATCTATCGTCAGCGCAAATCGGTTAATTTAGACGATTTCAATCTGATGAGATGGTAAGGAGGGGAAGCTGATATGGACAATATACTGCAATTTGCCTGGATGATTCCGGTTCTGCCCTTCCTGGCCTTTGCTTTAATCGGCCTGCTTTTGCATCGCTGGCCCAAATTGGCGGCGGCCTTATCCATTGGAGCCGTCGGCATTTCACTTGGTTTGTCAATCCTGGTGGCGATTGGGGTCTTCAGCGGCGACCCCGGCCAGGTCTTCGAAATGTCCCGGCGCTGGCTGGAGATGCCCGGGCTTAAAGTAGATATGGGGATATTAATAGATCCGCTTACCGCAGTAATGTTAATGGTGGTGACCACCGTAGCCCTGCTGGTGCAAATCTATTCCCTCGGTTATATTGATGGAGATCCGGGACTGGCCAGTTATTTTTCCTACCAAAGCGTTTTTGCCGGTTCCATGCTGGGCCTGGTGGTAGCCAATAACTTTGGACAAATCTTTGTATTCTGGGAACTGGTCGGGATGTGCTCCTACCTTTTGATCGGATTTTGGTTCGGCAGACCTTCGGCCCGGGATGCGGCCATCAAGGCTTTCATAACCAACCGTATCGGTGATTTCGGTTTCCTGCTGGGCATCCTTTTCCTGATGATCCTTTTTGGCACCCTGAATTATGGTGAACTAGCCGCCAATATAGCCTATTATCAGAATTTAGCGGTTCTGCTGCCCATAGCGGTACTGTTATTTTTCGGGCCGATGGGTAAATCGGCTCAATTCCCCCTGCATGTATGGCTGCCAGATGCCATGGAAGGTCCTACCCCGGTTAGCGCTCTCATCCATGCCGCTACTATGGTTGCCGCTGGTGTATACCTGATTGCCCGCGCTTTCTTTATCTTCAGCCAGGTTCCCCAGGCTATGCTGCTAATTGCAGGAGTGGGCGGTTTTACCGCCTTGTTTGCCGCTAGTATCGCCCTGGTCCAAAATGATATCAAAAGAATTCTGGCCTATTCCACCTTAAGCCAGCTGGGTTATATGGTTATGGCGATGGGAGTGGGAGCCATGACCGCTGGCATATTCCATCTCATGACCCATGCCTTTTTTAAAAGCCTTTTGTTCCTAGCGGCCGGCAGCGTCATCCACGCCTTGCATGAGGAACAGGACATCTGGAAAATGGGGGGACTGTCCCACAAGATGCCATTCACCACCTGGACTTTTGTGATTGGCGCTTTGGCCCTGGCTGGGATACCGCCCCTGGCTGGATTCTGGAGTAAGGATGAAATACTGCTGGGTGCTTATGCCGGGGGCTATACCGGTCTATATATTTTAGGCAGCCTGGTAGCCTTCATGACTGCCTTCTACATGTTTAGACTGATATTCACGGCCTTCTTCGGGCCTAATACCGGCGGTCATCATGCCCACGAGTCTTCCCCGGTCATGACCGTGCCCCTGGTTATCCTGGCTGCATTTTCGATTGGGGCTGGATTCGTTGGTTCACCGCTTATGGGCAACGTGTTTGGATATTTTATCAATGCTCCGGGAGCAGCCCATCACCAGGCTAACTTTATCATTATGGCCGTATCTTCTCTGCTGGCCATCGCCGGTATCTTGCTGGCCTGGCTAATTTACCAGAAACAAGCCATCAAGGCTGAAGAGCTCAAACAGCGCTGGTCAGTGATTTACCATATCCTATATCACAAGTTTTACATCGACGAATTCTATGCCTGGATACGCAAGGTGTTGGTAGACGCAGCAGCGTCTTTGATGGAATGGGTAGACCTTAAAATAGTCAACGGCGCAGTCAATGGCCTGGCTTACCTGACCGGTTTTTGGGGGCGCTCGCTGCGCTACACGGTCAGCGGCCAGGTTCAAACCTATGCTCTCTGGGTTGTGCTGGGAGTTGCTTTACTGCTTATTACCGCCCTATGGACCGTATTTGCGGTCCTGGTTTAGGAGGTGGGCAGAATATGAACTTTCCGATACTATCCACCACCCTGCTAGCCCCAATCCTCGGTGCTGTTCTTATCGCTGCTTTACCCCGCAAACAGGAGCAGCTGATCAGGTACGTGGCAGCGGTAAGCACCTTGGT
The DNA here is from genome assembly GCA_964584415.1 of uncultured Syntrophomonas sp. GTDB lineage: Bacteria > Bacillota > Syntrophomonadia > Syntrophomonadales > Syntrophomonadaceae > PHAA01. Next base: position 7,935 of record CAZOZX010000007.1, on the reverse strand, counting down.
GAGCCTGGTTCTGTCGTTTATTATTTTTCTCGCCTATGACCGGGCCCTGGGCGGGATGCAGTTTTCCGAATCTATTCCCTGGGTCAAAGATCTCGGGGTCAGTTACGCCCTGGGCGTTGACGGGATTAGCATCCCCTTGCTGCTGTTGACCAATCTGATTGGCTTCAGTGCCGTATATGCCAGCTGGCATACCGAAGAGCGGGTCAAAGAATTTTTTGTCCTCCTCTTGCTTCTCATAAGCGGGGTAATGGGAACTTTCCTGGCTACTGATTTGTTTATATTCTTCCTGTTCTACGAAGTGGTGGTTATCCCCATATACCTGCTGGTAATCATATTTGGTTCATCCAAGCGGGTTACCAAGGAATATGCGGGCATGAAACTGACTATCTACCTGCTGATAGGGAGCGCATTTCTCCTGGTTGGTCTGATCGCCCTTTTCATAAAAGGGCAGGCGTTGTTGGGCTTCCCCACCATGGACATTGCTACCCTGAGCAGAGCTGATTTTCCGCTGACCTTTCAGATCTTTGTCTACAGCTTAATGGCTTTCGGTTTTGGGACCCTGTTGTCAATGTTTCCTTTCCATGCCTGGTCACCGGATGGTTATGCTGGAGCTCCCACCGCAGTCAGCATGATTCACGCCGGGGTATTGAAAAAGATCGGTGGTTACGGTCTAATTCGGATCGGCCTCTTCCTGCTGCCGGCCGGGGCTCGCTACGTGGCCCCGGTGATAGCCATCCTGGCCCTGGGTAATGTGGTTTATGCCGGGTTGATCTGTATGACCCAGAAGGATCTCAAGTATATTGTCGGCTATTCATCGGTAAGTCACATGGGCTATGTGCTGCTGGGCATTGCCTCCGTAAACCTGATCAGTATCAACGGCGCGGTTATGATGATGTTTGCCCACGGGGTAATGGCAGCCCTGTTCTTTGCCATGATCGGCAACCTATATCACCAGAGCCATACCCGCAATGTGTTTGATTTCGGGGGCCTGGCTCACCAGATGCCCAGGCTGGCAGTTGGCTTTATGCTGGCCGGCCTGGCTTCCCTGGGCCTACCCGGAACGGTCAACTTCATCGGTGAATTCACTATTTTTGTCGGTGCTTTCCGGCAGTATCAGGTACTGACCATCTTGGCTATATCCGGCATTGTCATTACCGCCGTTTATATTTTACGTACCCTTGGAGCAGTTCTTTTCGGTCCGCGGCGTCCCGAATGGGATCATCTCAATGATCTACAGGGGGTAGACCTGATTCCCCTGTTGATTTTAGGTGGAGCTATTTTGATTGTCGGCATCCTGCCTTTCACGGTGATGGATCTTATCAATAGCGGGGTGGGGCAACTGATTTCACATATTAGCCCGGGGCAGATAGGGGGGATCTTTTAATGGGTTACCAATTACTCGCACCTGAGGTTCTTACTGCTGCCCTTGGAATGCTGGTCCTGATTCTCGGCTTGCTGTTGCCAACCCAGAGTAAAAAACTGGTGGGGTATATTGCGGTTGCGGGAATAGGCACTGTCTTGACAGTCGTAATCCTTGGATTTAACCAAGAAGCGGTATTTTTTCAAGGTATATACCAAATTGACCGGTACGGTAGTTTCTTCCGCATCTTATTCCTGACTGCGGCCCTGTTGATATTTGCTATGTCCAGCCAGTATACCGATTTCTTCGGCAAGCGAAAAGATGAATGGTTCAGTTTCATGGTTTTTGCAACCCTGGGAATGATGCTAATGGTCGCAGCTGGTGATCTCATCACCGTGTATGTGGGGCTGGAACTGATGACCATCAGCTTTTATATTTTGAGTGCCTACCTGCTCAATGACGGTCTGTCGGCTGAAGCGGGTCTGAAGTATTTGATAATCGGCGCTTTATCTTCGGCAGTCTTGCTGTTCGGCATGAGCCTGGTGTATGCCAGCAGCGGCACAACTATTTTTACTGACATTTACAGGGTATTGAACCATAGTCACTATCAACCGGCTCTCGTCGCCGGCATCGTCATGATGATTGCTGGTTTGGGCTTTAAAATTTCGGCAGTGCCTTTTCACATGTGGACCCCGGATATTTACCAGGGAGCACCTACCCCCGTGACCGCTTACTTGTCGGTTGCCTCCAAAGCAGCAGGCTTTGCGGTCCTGGTGAGAATCTTCCTGATATCATTTCCCGCCGTGGCGTTTAATTGGCAGGGAATTCTAGCCTCCCTGGCGGCTCTGACCATTATTATCGGCAACCTGATCGCTCTGCCCCAGACCAATGTCAAACGCATGATGGCTTATTCCAGTATCGCCCAGGCTGGATACATACTGGTGGGGCTGGTGGCGGCTAATGCCTATGGACTCAAAGGTCTGTTGTTCTATGCTATGCTCTATGTATTTGCCAATATAGGAGTTTTTGCCGTGATCACCGCGGTAGAGGTTGAGACCTCCAACACCGATATCGAAGCCTTTAAAGGCCTTAGTCATCGTGCCCCGATGGCGGCAGCAGTAATGACCATTTGTATGCTGTCACTGGCGGGCATCCCTCCACTAGCCGGATTTGCCGGAAAGTTTTACTTGTTTGCCGGTGCCATTCAAGCCGACTACCTTTGGCTGGCCTTTATCGGGCTCCTGATGAGCATGATCTCGGTTTACTATTATCTAAACGTAGCCAAAGCCATGTACATTGGGATTAGCCACGACAAGACCTTGACCCTGCCGGTAACGATAAAAGTAACCATGTGGATGTGCTTGTTAGTGACTCTGTTCCTGGGTATTTATCCGGGCCCCCTATCCGGTTTAACCGAAATGGCCATTCGCTTGTTTGGAATGGGCTAGAGGCATATCCGCCATATTATCTAAAAAGACCAGGCTGCTTTAATCCCCTGCCGGGGTTAAGCAGCCTTATTAATCCAGGTGAAAAGATTATTTAGACAATCCAACTATCGCTCGCCTTGGGGTAACTAATGATCTCTTCTGCTGAGAAGAACAGATCTATCTCCCGGGCAGCACTGACAAGTGAATCAGAACCATGAATGATGTTTTTGTTGATGGTCATGCCGTAGTCTCCCCTTATAGTACCGGGGGCCGAATCCTGAGGATTGGTAGCTCCCATCATAGCTCTTACCATGGCCACTGCATTCTCTCCCTCTAAAACCATGGCCGCTACCGGACCAGAGGTGATAAAGTCTGCCAGGTCTTCAAAAAAGGATTTGCCGATATGTTCGCTATAATGCTCGGCGGCCAGGGCTGGCGTTATCTGCATTAGTTTCAGAGCAACCAGCTTTATCCCCCGCTGTTCAAACCGGGTTATTATCTCCCCAATCAGACCTCTCCGTACCCCATCGGGCTTTACCATACTAAAAGTACGTTCCAATATTCATCACTCCCAGCAATAATCATGGCTGGCTTATCCCAGTTCTCATGCTGCAGTACCAACCTATCACACCTATTATAAGCCAATTATGGCCCTTTTACCCACCGTGAGGCCGGCATTCGGCAGTCTATTGTCAATGGTAACTTTCCTGCCAGCCCCAACATACTATAAAACAGTACCAAAAGTCTTTATTTCAGCCAAAAAAGAGGAGGAATGACGATGCGCAATTACCCCCGCTACCATTGTACCCAATATCGTACGCCAGAAAGGCAGACGTTTGACCATAACCAAAATAAAAAAGGCCTTAAACAACCGTCAGCCCCTTGTTCACCTAGTCCTAGTCTGGTAGCCAATATGGCTGGCTGCACTGATCCCTGGGAGCACAACGGATGTCTATGCCTGCCTCGCAAGGGGGAGCTGGTCAGGAATGGCGGATTTGAGAATCCCTACAATCCACTCCACAACTGGGCAGCCAATTCCGGCGCCGATGTTGCTGATCCCAATATTGGTGATATAGCTCATCAGGGTATGGCAGCGGCACGATTGGGCTACATCCGGCCACACGCCTGCCTGTACCAGAATATTCTCGGCATTTGCCCCGGGGGATTTTTCCAGCTGACCTTTTTTCTCAGCAGCGTCGGGGAATGCGGCAACGCTCCCGTTTATGTCTCGCTGAGTTTCCTGGACAAAAACAAACAGCTGCTGGTGGCACCGGCGGTCGATATCTTGGTGCCGCCCCGCACCCTGGCAGCTGCTTATACAGCCTTTATAAATATAACCCGCTGGCCTTCACCCCAGCACACCCATTTTGCCAGGATTAGTTTGGAAACTGACACCACACTATTTGACAATGGCCATGTTACCGTGGACGATGTTTCCCTGCTGGCTCTGGCCGGGACTGCTAATATACAGTAACCCCGGGTGAAGAAAGGGTAACAAATCGCAGTTAGAAATAGCTGGCGAAGAATCTCTCCAGCCGGTCTAAACCCTCCTTGATATTCTCAAGTGAGTTGGCATAGGAAAAGCGGATGTATCCCTCGCAATTGGCGCCAAAATCAATACCGGGGGTCACAGCTACCTTGGCTCTGTCTAAAATATCGAAAGCCAGCTGATAGGAGTCCATACTGTAGCGCTTGACATTGGCCAAAGCGTAGAAAGCCCCGGAAGGATCAAAGCGAGTGGCTATGCCCATTTGCTTGAGACGCTCAAGCAGGTAAACCCGCCGCTGGTTGTATATAGTGCGCATCTCCTCAACATAGGCATCACAATCACGCAGGGCCACAATGCCGCCCTCCTGGGCAAAAGAGGATGCACAGATAAACAGGTTCTGCTGCATGGTCTGAATGGTGCGTACAAACTCCTTAGGGGCAATAACGTAGCCCAATCGCCAACCGGTCATGGCATATAGTTTGGAGAAACCGTTGATAACAAAAGCCTGGTCGGTATACTCAAGAAT
>CAZOZX010000007.1:0-3033 GCA_964584415.1 uncultured Syntrophomonas sp. | reverse complement strand
TAGGGATCGGGAAGTATAACCTCCTGGCCTCTCTCCAGCAACACCGAGAAGACCATCAACATTCCCGGGGAGGTCCCGGAAGTTACTATAACCTGGTCGGGAGATATCACCACGCCATATTTGCGCCAGTAATAGCGGGCAATCTCCTCCCGCAAGGACAATTTGCCGAGGCTGTGAGTGTAATGAGTGTCATCCTCCCGGATGGCTTGTATAGCTACTTCCTTTACCGGTTCCGGAGTGGGAAAATCGGGCTCCCCTACCTCCAGGTGGATAATGTCTTCCCCATTGGACATCATGGTCTGGGCCTTCTCCAGTACCTCCATCACAATAAAGGGCGACAGTTGCTGAGTGCGTGAAGATGATTGCATGCTTGCCATTTTATGACTCCTTATATTATGTTCCTATTTATTCTATATAAGCAGGAGGTTAAAGTCCACCCCAGGAGGCCATGCGGTATTCCCCTGCTTGTGACAGATGCATAATGAAGCAGGGAGGATGGTTAGCTCATCACCGCTTGGGCAATAATATGGACCAGCATAATCTTTACATGGGAGCCAAATAGGCTTAAAATATCCGTATTCGTATTGATTCTGGAAATTCTATCTAATATTTATTGCCGCAGCAAAATTTTAACGGGAGGGTTCTGAATGTCAACGTTCCAACGAGAGCGTACCCCTATGGAAAGATTTTGGTACACTGTAGCTTTAATCGTAGGAATAATCAGTTTAATGGGGGTTTTGGGAACCACCATTGATATTACCTATCATGTCCCCAGCAATGCCACCGTTTACGCAGACACCGCCAATAAAGTCTATTATGCGCCGCCTTACATAGACAATAACCGGTATCCCAGTACTCTTGACGTTCAATCTCTTACCCATAAAACCGTGGCAGAATGCAAACAGCTCGATATAGATCCCGATCCGGTATGTGTCGAACAAGGCTATTTTAAAGAATATGATACGCCTATGCATATCTTCAAAGCCTGGATGGGATGGGCACCACCCAAAGAGAGTCGCTGGAATGCGGACGGTTCCTGGAATTTCTAGTTACTATACCGAGGGCCTTGCCGTAAATGGCAAGGCTTTTTTGATCCTGTTTTAATGATAATTAGGCTGTGTTGGGAGAAATTTATGACTGGATACTTATCAAATTTTACCTGCGGTGCAAAAACAATGGACGACCTGGCGATCAAGATTCACCATCTCAATAAATCCTATGGCCCGGTCATCGCTGTGGATGATCTCAGTTTCGAGGTAGCCCGGGCCGAGTGTTTTGGATTGCTGGGTCCCAATGGGGCCGGAAAAAGCACGGCTATGAAAATAATATATGGCAAGGCACTCCCCAATCCTGGCCCGGGGACCACCATCGATATTTTAGGTTACAATCCCTTGATCGATCCCTTGACCATAAAAGCCTTCTCTGGGATCGTTCCCCAGGAGGATAACCTGGATTCGGAGTTGAACGTAACCGACAATTTGCTTATTTATGCCCGTTTTTATGGTATCAAAGGTACGGTAGCCCAGGGCAAAATCAAAGAGTTACTGGATTTCATGGAATTGGAGGATAAAGCCAAGGTTAAAATCAGGCATTTATCGGGAGGAATGAAAAGAAGACTGACTATCGCCCGCGCCCTCCTTAATGATCCCCTGCTCTTGATCCTGGACGAGCCTACCACCGGGTTGGACCCCCAGGTCCGTCATCTCATCTGGAATAAACTCCGCGACCTGAAAGCCCGCGGGGTTACTGTGTTACTTTCCACCCATTATATGGAGGAGGCTTTTCAGATTTGCGACCGTATCATAATTATGGACGGAGGCCGCAAACTACTGGGCGGGACGCCGCACCAGCTGCTTATGGACAACATCGAGGAGCATGTCATGGAGGTGTACAGTCCTGACTGTCAGCAGCTCGATCGCCATGTCTGGACAAAATGGCCTAACCTTCGCCATGAGTCCTTCCAGGATACAACCTTTATTTACAGCGACAACGCCGAGGATCTGACCCGACTGGCAGACTCTCTGCCCATTACTGCCTATCATATTCGGCAATCCAACCTGGAAGACTTGTTCCTCAAGGTTACCGGGAGGGGTCTGAATGAAGTACAGTGAGCAATATCGCCCTCTTTCATTTTGGGGCCGTATCAACGCGGTTTGGTATCGTCATACCCGGGTTTACAACTCAAATTTTCTCAGTAATGCTTTTCCGCCTTTTTTAGAGCCGCTTATTTTTTTGGCCGGCCTGGGATTGGGTTTCGGGGCTTATATTCAGACTATGGGTACGATCAACTACCTGCTCTTCCTGGCCAGCGGGATAATAGTGACCAGTTCCATGTATACGGCTGCATTTGAGTGTACTTACGGTACTTTCATAAGGCTGGAATTCGATTTGATATACGATGGCATGTTGGGAGCCCCCTTGTCACCTAACGATCTGATTCTGGGTGAGGTCTTGTTCGCGGCCTCCAAAGGCTGGCTATTTGCCCTGGCGGTATTGATCGTGACCTGGGTGTTGGGGATAATTACAACCCCCTGGAGTTTTTTGGCTTCATTCATCGGTTTTATTTGCGGCTTAATGTTTGCCACCCTATCCCTTTGGATCACCTCGGTGGTAAAAAACATAAACCACTTCAACTTCTACTTCACCGGCTTGTTATCTCCCATGTTTTTCTTCTCCGGGGCAGTATTTCCGCTGGAGAACCTACCCCTGGCGATGCGCTATATAGCCGAAGTGATACCGCTTACCCATGCAGTCAGAATGGCCCGGGCTTTTTGCATCCCAGGCGGACTAAGCTGGCATTTAATAAGTGATCTTGGTTACTGCATGATCTTTGTCTTGGTCACGGGTTGGATGGCCTTGCGGGGGCTTAGGAAGAGAATGATAGACTGATGATTAGACGATTAACTGCTGATGGGAAGGTAGGTTACGTTCTGGTTGTATCGTTCCACTAACTTGATCAGGCCTTCGCTGCTGAGCGGCTCACTGATGAGATAGCCCTGCATTTCATCACAGCCTTTATCCCTGATAAAGTTG
>CAZOZX010000006.1:0-42298 GCA_964584415.1 uncultured Syntrophomonas sp. | reverse complement strand
AGCAAAAAACCATTAAGGAAAAGGAAATTATAAGTAATGCAATTAGGAATTATCGGCATGCCCATGGTGGGTAAAACGACCCTGTTTGAACTCTTAACCGGTACCAGTGACAAAGGCAGCAGTCAGGGCAAGGCGAATACAGCTATTGCCCGCATCCCCGATCAGAGAATAGACTATTTGTCCGGGGTATTCAAACCCAAGAAGACCACTTATGCTCAATTGGAGGTCATTGATATTCCCGGGCTAACGCCTGGCGCAGAAAAGAATGCGGCTTTATTTCTGGATGCGGTACGCAGAGCTGATGCTCTGCTGCACGTAGTCAGATTATTTGACGATGAATCGGTTCCCTATATATACGACACCATTGATCCTATGCGGGATATAGAAACCATCAGCTATGAATTATTGCTTTCAGACCTTGATCTTATCGAGAAGCGCATTGATCGGATCAACCACAACAAAAAGCGTAACCTTATGCTTAAAGAATTGGGATTATTGGAACGTCTGAGAGACGCGTTGAGTGAAGAAAAACCTATTGCCTCTGTTACAATTCACGAGGATGAGCAGGAAATCATGTCTACCTATCAATTCCTGACCAACAAACCTTTGCTTATTTGCCTGAATATCAGCGAAACAGATATTAACGGTGACTACCCTCAACAGCAGAGAATCCTGGAATATTCGCAGCAGTCCGGTATACCGATAGTAGAAGTAGCTGCCAGCATAGAACGGGAGATTGCTGAACTGGAACCGGACGAAAAAGAGATGTTTATGCAGGACTTGGGAATCACCGAAACCGGGTTGGTTAAAATCAGCCGCTCCATGTATCAACGTTTGGGTTTGATTTCATTTTTCACGGTTGGGGAAGATGAGGTAAAAGCGTGGACCATTGAAGCAGGTATCAATGCCCGGAAAGCTGCGGGGAAGATTCACTCTGATATCGAGAGAGGCTTCATCCGAGCCGAAGTAGTCGATTATCAGGTCTTCAAGGAACTGGGCAGCATGGCTGCGGTTAAAGAAAAAGGATTATTCAGATTGGAAGGTAAAGAATATATTATAAAAGACGGTGAGATAGTGCACTTCCGGTTTAACGTATAAAATTTTGATATCATAGGAAATCCGGTTATAAAAATATTCAATGACAAGCTTTAACGCTTGTCGTTAATATTTTCTGCATGCAAAGATTTGGTCGGGCTGATCCTGGCACTAAGTATTTAATAGATTCATATGATGAACTATGAGAACAAAAATAACGAGCTTCAGTAAATTAGCAAAATCCCTGGGTTTAGAAACGATAAAACGGATTCAGCCCAAGGATCAAGTGATGGTGGGGGTACTTACCACCCCGAAACGAGGCGGTAAATACCCTTTGCCTGCTGGAAAAGACGCCAGATTAAAAGAAGAAATGGTTTTAAGCGCCAAGGACAGCGGCATCTTCATGTTCTTTTTTTACACCGAGGGTTTTGACATGTCCACGGATAAAGTATACGGTCATACCTTTGTTACCAAAAAGAATGGAAAAGGTGAATGGAAAAGAGCGTTATTCGGATGTCCGGAGATTGTCTACAACCGCTTAAGTTTTCGCCGTGATGAGGCTCAAGCTGAAGTCCAGCAACTTCTCGACTACCTGCAGCATCACCCGATGATCAAAATCTTTAATCCAAGATTCCTGCATAAATGGGAGGTATATGAGTGCTTGTCCAGCAGCAGTCTGTCCCGTGATTTGGTCCCGGAAACTCGTCTGTTTAGCAAAAAGACTTTAGCCGTTATGCTGGATAAATACCCTAGTCTATTCGTTAAACCCATAGGCAGCAGTATCGGTAAGGGGATAATTATGGTCAGGCATGATTCTGATGGGAACGGATATGAATATAAATCGGCCTGTTCAGATGCAGTTCCAGAAATATGCCGATCTGCGAATGATTTGTATCACCATCTCAAAGAGCTGATGGATCCGGAGCATCAGTATTTGGTGCAAAAAGCTATAGACCTGGCAAAGGTAAATGATCGGATATTCGATCTGCGCATGCAGATACAGAAGGATGGCCGGGGAAAATGGGTATTGACCGGAGTAGCGGTAAGGATAGCAGCCCCGAATAAATACGTGACTCACGTTCCCAATGGCGGCTCCAAAGCTGAATATGATGAAGTCATGCGTTTGGTTTTTGGTAACTCTGCTGCAAAGTTGATCAGCCTGGATAAACAGCTCATGAACATCTGTGAAGTAGTCCCTTTCGTTTTAGAGAAAAGACTTTCCATGAGTTTCGGTATTTTATCAATTGATATCGGGGTAGATCAGTCAGGATTGATGCAAATAATTGAGGTAAATTCAAAACCGGCCAGTTTTGATGAAGATCACATCCGCCGCAAGCATTTGGATAATCTCAATCAGTATTTTATTTTTCTAAGCAAGTCAAAATCAGTTTGAAAAGGGGACCCATCATGCTGCTAGGATTTACCTATTGCTCCAATAATACTGGAGCCAGTGTCAGAGACTATTTATCCTCCAAAGGCGAAATGATTACCCAGAAAGATATCACAATAGGCGACAAGGTATATCACAATAATTTGATTCAGATGGGAACTTCGAAAATCCAGTACCAGATAAATAGCATCCATGCCATAAAAAATACGGTTGACCAGCAGAATATTTGGAGCATATTGGATATCAACGGCATTCCGTTCGATCCGGGAATTGAAGATGAGTATATTAGAAAATATAATATATTGATTTTCGACTGGCAGGTCATATCCGTCAAACAGTCTCTAGCCGGGCAAAAAAACAAAACTCGCTATATCGAGGAAGAACAAGCTAAAAAAGCCGCTGAGCTGGCTAAACGGGCTTTATATGTTTTAGGCCTGGATTATGGTATGGTCAAAGTTGCAGTGACTAGCAGCAAACGCTTATATGTCACGGTTATAGATAGCTCGCCTCAAATACGGGACAAAGACTTGATGGTTCTGCTGCGCAAGCTGGATGGACTTATCCGGACAGTAAACGAGGCTGGTACCAGGGAAATCAAAATGGGAGCAGATCCAGAGTTTATGTTATTCAATACCAAGAGCGGTAAGATGACCCCAGCCTCACAGTTCTTTCCGCGTGAAGGAGTGGTGGGCTGTGATGCGCTGCGCACCCCCAACCGCCAATCACGTCCTATCGCCGAGTTAAGACCGAGTCCAGCCTATTCGCCGCTGAAGCTGCTGTCCAATCTTGAAGAAGCCCTTCTCCTGGCTCAGAAAATGGCGCCCTATAAAAATATAAAATGGTTGGCCGGAAGCAGACCTTTTCCTGGTTATTCCATCGGAGGCCATATTCATTTCAGTAATGTTGAACTCAACAATCACATTTTGAGGGCATTGGATAATTATTTAGGGCTGCCCGTCTTTCTAATTGAAAACCAGGCTACTGCGGTAAAAAGACGTGCGAAATATGGTTTTCTTGCCGACTTTCGCACCAAAGACTATGGCGGATTTGAATATCGAACCCCGGCCAGCTGGCTGGTATCCCCTGAAATAGCAGCGGCAGTATTATGCCTGGCTAAAATTGTTACCAGCAATTATTTGTATCTGACTCGTAACTGTTTTCACAATATTGACGCCCAGCGATCTTTCTACGACGGTAACCAGGAGTACTTGAGGCCAATGTTCAAAGAATTATGGAACGATGTTCAAAACCTGGAAATGTATCAGGTATTCCGATCTGAATTGCAAGTAATCCCGGACATGATTAACAGTAACCTGTGCTGGGATGAAAAGGAGGACATTCGTAAATCGTGGTCCATTATCAAGCCTAATGTAAAAAAAAACACTCTGCCCGTATTCGGAGCCCTCGAAGCCGAGGCCTCGTCCGTTGAACCCGCTGCCTCATTGAATGTCCGGCGATTCCGAAACAGCAGTCTCGACCGAATTATACCGATAACCAATCTTCATTGGGACCGGGGTGACCGGTATAACAACCAGTCTCCCTCCGGCCCCTTATACATGAGTTCCCAGAACCTCTACTAGCGACTCTACTTCATGTCCAGATAACCTAACAAAATATTGGCTGCTTTCAGCTGCCTGCTGATACGGGTAGATAATGAATCACGGGAACAGGTCTCAAATATAAAAGCATTGGTTCCGCATACAATGGCCGACGCCCTGGAAAGACTGCCGCTAACCGGGTAGCGCAGCAGGGAGAATTTCTTATACGAGGTACTGATGTTGCTGTTCATGGAGTTAACTATTTTACTAGCAACGGTTTTAGTAGCAGAGTCTGGATAATAGATGAGAGATTGTCCTACTGAAGACGACGAAGTAAGTCTTTCATAATTACCGCCCTCATGCATATCCATCAACCAGTCAACATCATAATCCTTAACCACCTTAAAAATTGCCTTGGATAAAGTGTTATCTGCGCTCTCCGACTTGCTTCTGGGAAAATCCCGGTTCAGGTCAGCTCCGCCCATGTCTCTGACGTGGTTTTCCACCGCTCTTTTGTTGGCCTGGGGAAGGACCAGCAATTTGCCTTTGGTTATGTCGAAATCCTTAACCTGGGCAGCTGCCTTATATCCGGCAGTCTCATTTCCATGCACTCCGCCGACAATCATAACCACAGGGCCGGGATTACCGCTGTCGATCACATACAACGGAGTTGCATATTTGGTTCCAGCGGCTACCGTAATGGTTTTGGTGGTTTGGGCGGAGGCGGTCTCAACCGCCCCCAGTTGGGGAACAATGAAAACGGAAGTAAAAACAAATATCCCCAAAATAAACTTCGACAAACAACGTGCTACCTTACTTCTTACTTTTTGCACAAATTATCATTCCTTTCTTCAAATAATTTTCTTTGGAATAAAAGTAAGCAGCACCTAGATTCAACATAAAATTACAAATTTCCTCCCTGTATGGAGATGTAATATATGGGAATACCTTACAACTGCCGCGGCTGTGGGGATAGCAGCTGCTAAAAAAATCCCAGAAAAATCTTCAATTTGGAAAGAAATTATAAATAGTGATGAGGTGGAAATATATGAAATTAGTAAGATTTGAAGAGGGGATTACCAAGTGAAAGGGGAGTGGTGGGGGAGAAAAAAGCCTGAAAATTAGGGACTGATTATTTCCCAATTAAGTTTGGTTATCTCGCAGGCATCGGTGTACATGTCAAGAGTAGATACGATGGTATTCAAAATTAGATCGGATTCAGCCGAAGTTTTACAGACCGCAGCAAAACCAAGTGCAGAACGTTGCCAAAGATCGTTATGGTCAACTTCGGCCATTGATATACTGAATCTTTTTCGCAGACGCTGAATAATACTTTGAATGGTTTGGCGTTTATCCTTGAGCGATGAGGAATATGGCAGGAATAGTTCGGCTTGACCGATAAGAACGTACATATACAACCTCCAAATATAAAACGGCACCTTTCGGTGCCGTCATGATCTATTAGGCCTTGACGCCAGGGACTTCTTTTTCCCATTCAGCAATATATTTAACCAGATCCTCCTGCATAACCGGAATACGACTGCCGGTTACTCCACAATGGAGACATTTGTCATTCTTAAAGCCCTGGGCTGAGCATTTATCTACGACCTCTTGGTCGCACCCATAATTGCCACATTCCGAGCATCTAAAAATGGGTTTCTTACAGGGATGAGAATCTTTATCGCCGCGACACCTGGCTATTTTAGCTTTTTCATCCTCGGTCAAATCAATGTAGCGTTTTTGATTCATATGGCCGCCACGCATCCAAAACTTATTGTTCGGAATAACCTTTGGCATAACAATCACTCCTCACATATTAGTTGGGTATGTAGGTGCTTCCATGTCCAAACAACACCGGGATATATTTGCAGTATACCATATAAGAAATTGACCAGACAATCGAGCTTAAGTCACCAGGGCGATGAGTCGCGTTAGTCGCTTGGAAGTATATTGTTCGACTAAGACGGAAATATTGAGACACGGATACTTAAGTACACAAAACGTTTTTCCGAGAGCACAGCGATACGAAAACACATAATCATAATAATTATTGAAACATTATCAAAGCGGACAAAGATGGCTAAATTTCGGAATTAACCCCTTCCCCCGGCTGTTTTTCGACTTCCTATAATGAACATTATGTAAACTAGCTAAATTTCTGCCTCTCTTCCTGAATTTTGAAGACTCCCCCAGTGGTCCCCCATGAAATATTTTAGGAACCATTTGCAGTATTCAACCTGCACTGTTTGAATCGGATCGGTTAATGATTTCTTTGGCTATGGTTCATGAACTTATTTCACCCATGGACAGAATCTGGTCAACCTATCTCCTACTGCTATTCAAATTACGGATCCTAATTATCATTTAGCGCATGGTATAGACTACAATCCAGCTATTAACAACCAGCGTACATGTGTTCGCAAAAAAACTCCTCGAGATTTGACCGGAGAGAGATTATTTTACTGCAGCTATACATATGTATCCTATGATATCTCCCTGGATCAAACCTGATGCCTCAAATTGGAATTCTTGTGATTTATAAAATACCTCTTGCTGTGTATCTATTATCTGATGATCCATCATCCAATAACTATTGCAAAATTCAAACGTTGATAAAGTAATCTGGAAATTATCACGATAATTTTGCTCCGCATGACATTGGCCGGTTAAAGCAATATTTCCCCAACAGGTTTATATAATATTGGTTATTGTCTAATACCTACTTGTGGTATCAATCAGTTCATTCCTAAAATCGCATTTTTCAGTTGCTGATGTGGGTAGGGTAAAAATTTGTTGCTATCCCCTGCTGAATATAACTATCCAGTCTATACTCTATAATCTAGCTCGAAAACGCGAACCTATTGTTCGTGCAATAATAATAAGCCAATAATACATATTTCTTGGCAAAACAATAAAACTAGTAGTGATAAAAGTCATTAATTGGAGGTTCGCGATGAGTAACCAATTTATATTATGGTCTATATTGATATTACCCTGGTTATCGCTTATATTTGTACCCCAAAAAGATATTAAACGATATATGCCTGCTGCCCTGTTTACTGCGCTTACAAATATAATCATTGTTGATATGGGAGTTTCCTGGACCTGGTGGAAGATTAAAGAGAGCATTTACCCTCTAAACGAGATTTTACCTTTAGCATTTGCCTTTTTGGCTATAGAAATTTGGATATTAAAATATACCTATGGAAAATTTATATTGTTTGTTATTACCGAAGCATTTTTATCTTTGGTGTTTGTTTTATTAGTACAGCCTTGGCTAAGCCAACGGGGAATATGGATACGGATTAATGTAACTAACTTTTTAGCTTATGTACCGGCAATATTTCAATTTATATTAATCTACCTGTATCAAATGTGGCATGAAGATGCATTAGTTCCGGTTATGAAAAACTTATTTTCACCTAAATTACAGTCAGCAGCAACAAAACCTCTTTTTAAAAACCATGATAAATCCCCCAAATAAATATCATTCACAAAGAAATTTATATTCCAGAAGCATTAAACGCCGCAAGCACCGTTTTAAATCCGCACAATAGTTCGTGATTAATAATTTGCAATGTGTACCCGGATATATATCACGGTTTTTACTCCGTGTTGTAAAATATCTGACTTTGACCATTGCTTGTTATGCATATCTCTTATATTGAATAATCAGCATAAATTTTATTGAAGGCGGTCAGTTCGGTAGAAATGAGATATGATGTCGATGGGTTAAAGCAGTATTTCCCTAATAAGTTTACATAATAATGGTTATTGTTTAGTGTGCCGCTTATGTTATCAATAAGTGCGTTGCTGTTAATATCGTTATTTTTGTTGCTGACGTGATCATGAAGAAAGGATTCATCATAATACCGTCAAACACCTCTGCTCTACCCTACTTAACCAGTAAAACCTCAGCAGCATCAATAAATAGATTTACTATTTCGCATACTCCGACTCCCCCGAGCATTATCAAAGCACTTCACAAGATATTAATAATCAATGCAAAGTGCCCATTTCACTGAATTATCTAGGTTATCTATTCTAATTGGAATAGCAGTTTTGATAGAATTTCTCAAACTAAATGGCGGTGCCGGAGCCCTCCCATGGAGTTCCCCCAGCAGCCGCCTATTTATCTTCAACTTGAATATCTAATGATTTTTAACCACTACATCTGAGACATACGAGCACATTCATTTGCACATTGGTGGCAAACATCAGCGCATTGTTTACAGTGGTTATCCTTGAACATAGAGCATTCGGTAGCACAGGCATCACAGATTGTCCTGCATACACTACAAATATATTTAGCTTCTGTATGGTCCATAGTCATAGATTCAATGGCCAGATTACATACATCGGCACACAATCTTAGCATTTTGATGCAATTTGCGCGGGCTTTGGCATCTGGCTCCTGCAGACATGAGTTAAAGCATTCATTACATACCTGTAAGCACTTACTACAGGCGTCGATACAAGTCTGATACTTGGTTACTGATGTTTGAGTGAAAGTCATGATCATTCTCCTTTGTAATTTTATTTCGTTTTATTTTGGTCAAAGGAGAAGTTGATTATTCAATAATTATTTTTGCTTCAAGCTGTTTCTAAATAGGGTTGACAATAACAGGGGCCCAAGGGTAAGAAGCAGTCCTACGATGCCCACATCTATTAAAGTGAAGATAAGCGGGAGCTTATACAATAAATCCGTAAATACTACTGATCCCAATATTCCAGTGCCTATGAAAATCCATCTTATCCGTCTTTCAAGTTTTGCCTGGCTAAAAATCATCGCTGCACAGAGAAAAGACAGACACATGAAAAAATAACCAATCCCTTCCAATGCCCCGGGGATCGAATGGGGATAGTAATTTGCATAAAGCCAAAGTGTAATGCCCTCGGTCATGTCATGAATTAAATTGTACCGAACTATTGCCATTTGGATATAATAATTGGTGCTTGATATAGCTGTGTAAATTGCGGCAAAAATTACTGCCAGCAGACCCCATATTCTTTTCTCTTCTACTGCTAGGGAATACATTGTAACGATCATGGTCAGAAAGGCAAGAGTAAGAAAAAAGCACGGAATTATCCAGGCTAAAAATGGTAGTTGCCTAAATGATTGTGCGTACGGCTCGATTCCGCTCCATGGAGCATACAGAATTGGCTGATATAAAGCGAAAGCGATCAAATACCAAAGGTTTAGTATCGCGGTGAATAATGAAGACCAGAATCCGATTCTAAAGACCATTATATTTTTCTCAGAAATATTAGAAAACGTATTCATCACAAGCTCCCAAAATGATTTATGGTCCTAAGGAAACCTTTCTCTGGATATGGATGTTATGCTTTTTCGAACCTATATCTAAGATTGCATGAAAAATTCCATAGTCCTCTTTTGAATTGTTTAATTCTCGTTTAATTGTTCTTACTATCCAATTCCCCCTGGCCACCATAAAGCACTTCACTAAATGGTTTTGCCCTTTTTTCCTCTGGGACACTCCCCTACCCTTAAATTTCCTATTGATTAATTCAGTCATTGAAATATATCGACATCTTGCAAGACTATTCTATTATCTCTAAGTCACCCAATGTGCTGGTCTTTCGAGGTGAGAAGGGATTCTAGTGCTTTCATTACCCTTGGCAAGATTAAGTTGAAACTGGGTAAGAAAAATGCTTTTAGATAAATTTGCTCCTCTTATATCGGTGTCACGGAAATCAGCTCCCAGAAAATCAGTTCCGGTTAGATCTGTATCCCTAAGGTCGGAAGCAATTAGACATGCTCCCCTGAGGTTTGAGCCTATTAAGATCATACCCCTGAGATCAACAGCACTTAAGTCACAGCCCGACTTGAAAATCTTATGATCAGTGAGATTGCCTTGGTGTGTCATGCGAGCATTTTTTCGAACTGATTCACTTGTCTTTAGGAGCCAAGGTTTAACCTTGGCTCGATATTCTGATACATCAAATTTCAGTAGATGTTCAGGGGCTAACTCGGTGATTGTAACGGTCTCGTCAAGAATAGTAAAGAGTCTGTCGTGTATTAATCCGGATGATTTAAGGGCAACTGCCTCGTTAAGATACCAAAGGATTTCATGCAATTGACGCATAACTAGAAACACTTCAAACATTCGCTCTTTGGTTTTAGGAAAACCATACCAGTCTTTGCCTGCAAAACTAATCTGTGAGACTTTCTGCCCAGCCCCAAAACAATCAAACGCCAGGCAACCCCTAAGGCCGAGTTTTAGCAGATCGTTATGGACACTGCAGCGAAAATCTGACCCAAGATTGATACAAGGTATCCCGGCTTCCTTATCGGCTGGAAATCCGTCGCAAGATGAATAGTATAGTGCAATACAACATAAACCAAAACACGATTCACAATTACCTCGCAATGTATATCGCATCTTTTGAATACAATCTAGTGCGTGCGGGCTATTCTTTGATAACATCCTTTTTTATAACCCTCCATGACTCTGTGACTTTTTAAGCCTTCGACTCCTAATTTATGTTACCACTTATCCGCGGGCTTCAATGCACCAACCTGTTTTATTGCAGAAAAAATGAAGGCGGTGCAGTCTTAAATCTGCCGATAGCCGAACAACGTATCGAATATCTTCTTGGTTCTCGGGGATATTAATAAAAAATATTTTTTAAGGAGGAATGAGGATGGAGAGCAGTGAGCTTAAATCTCAGGATGGTTATGACATTGGCACCTGGCATTTTTTGAAAACAGGCTGGTGGGTTTTACATGTTGTTAGTATAGGCGTAGTTTTCTATATCGGCTATGCGGTAGGTATGAGCAGATAATTTGATATATCGTTTAGACTTCTGGATAAGCGGTCTGCTTATCCTTTTTTTGTTCTTTTCCTACAAAAAAGACGAACCAAAGTTCGCCGACCATATAAGTCAATGCAGATTATCCTGGCAGATTAGCCTAAATGATTCAGATAATAAAAGAATCATTATAAACGTAACAGACGTCGTCTATTGCTGTTAAATATCTTTATATACCATTTCCCATTCTGGTCTTTGTACAGTTTGAGAATTCCAAAAAAATTGGCCACCCTATGAAGATACGGCAAACTAACCCCCTCCCAATTGAAAAATCCTAACCATATTACTATTATTGCAAAAATATTGGGGTTTGGTTTGTTAACATTTTCATAAGGTTAAAACGAGTCAAGGCTGGGGATCTCTCTGAAGTTTTCCCATCCTTGGTCTAGCCAAAAGGAATCTTGCTGTTTAAATCAGGTGCGAGATCACAGAGATTATGCAGATGGATGCTACTTGGATTTCATTTTGGCGATCCGCTGCTGGGCCTCTTCGAAACAGCGCCTTTCTTCGTCGGTCTCTAGTTTGAGAGGTGGAATACGAACCGGTCTTCCGTTGCGATCCAGGGCTACCATCAAGAAGTATCCCTCCGATACTTTATTTACCAGGCTGCTCTCCATATGTTCAGCCTGTACGGTAACGTATATTTCCATAGATGTATTACCCACGTAGGTGATTTTAGCATTACAGATCACAAGATCACCGATAAATATTGGTTCGATAAATGACAACTGGGTGACGGTGGCAGTAACCACATTTTGATGGCAGTGGCGGCCGGCTACAACTCCCGCAGCAGTATCCATCAGTTTCATTACTTCGCCGCCGTGCATTCGCCCGGCTGCGTTAGCGTGATAAGGCAACACAACTTGAGGCATTACCAAAGCCGATTGTGATACAGTTTTTTCCCCGTATTGCATAAGGACACCTCATTTCATCAAATTATCAGATAAATTTTGATGTTGTGCCTATTATAACAGCAAATATGTCCTGAGCGCAGTTTAGAGGTTAGGTACTGCTATACATTGATCACAACATTGTGTGGTCAAGTTGAAGCGGTGCTAATTCAATAATGAGTTCCGGGGGTTATTATCAAGCTGATCTTCTATCCTCTGAACTTTGGCCAGTATCTTGTTTAAGATACTCAATAAATAGGCGAAATAACCGATAATCCCTATGATGACTAATAAATTGAATCCTGACCACCAAACTTTGTACATCATTATTATTCCTCCTGTTATACATTACTGTTGGGAGCTCGATATGAAACTGGGCTTTCTCTACGTGCTGCCTTATCCAGGTGCGTCTGTAAATGAGACAGGTCACTGGATCTACGCTTTGGCTACAACGACAAGCCGCATGGATTCATTGACATTGTACGGACTCTTGTCGTAACCGCCATATATATCAATCGCTGAAAAACCTGCTTCCTGTAACAGGGACTTATATTCTTCATCCAGCACTATTTTGATTTTTATAACGTGCTGCTTCATTTCGTTTCTTAGCTCATCATGAAATATATCTAGAATATGTACGATCTGAAAATCATCTTCTATATCCCTAACAAAAAGACGGGAAAAATCGACGTTATTAACAACCAGGTCGAAGCGAAACTGCTCCTCCAGTGTCTTATGGGTGGTACCCTGGGTGATAATCAAAATGCCTTTCTCATTGAGCCTTTCCCGCATGGATGATAAGGCAGCCAGCAAATCAGCTTGATTGTGCATATGTAAGAGTGAGGAGGTCAAACAAAGGATAGTATCGAATTTGTTCTTCCAGATGTTCTTTAGGCAGCGGTAATCTCCATGTCTAATGGGAACATCAAGGTCGAATTTCTTTAGGTTTTTACGGCAGATAGCTAACATAGCCTCTGAATAGTCGCTGCCAGCTATATCATACCCCAGCTCTCGCAGCATGATAAGATGCTGACCGGTGCCGCACGCACAATCCAATATAGACTTGGTTTCGTTCTCGAAAAATGTCTCAACCAGGAAATCCCTCTCAGCCAGGTTTATATTACTGATCTCTCCAAAAAGATCATAGTCACTGGCCCAAGCTTGATATTCATCATCATACTCCAAGAGACATCCTCCTCACTTTACTTAAGTTATTAGCTTATGTCGGGCACCAGTCAAAAGGCGCGTATTACCAGGGATCAGGGCAAATAGTCTTCTCTAACCGGGGAGAAGATTTCAACGGCAATGGAATCCTCCAGGATGTCGGCGGCGTGTTCAACGCCCCCCAAGATTGCCCAGCTATCCCCTGGCCATACATCGTGTTGTTCGTCACCTAAATAGAGTAGGATATGTCCAGTCACCAAATAGCCCACCTGTTCCTGAGGGTGTTTGTGTTTAGGGAGCTGGCTGCCTTTGTCCATTCTGAACTCAGTCAGTAATGAATTTTTGCCGTATACTAGAGTTTTTCTTACAATGCCTTCAAGTGCCTTTATATAGCCATCGGGATTAGCTTTATAGACGCTATTCAATTTAATTTCACCCTTTCTTTGCCGGTAAACAGCTTTACATATTTGACTTATTTCAATATACTTCCACAAATGTCCTGCAATTTATCCAGAAATTGCAAGCTATGAAATCAATTAGCCCTACCCTGCCCTGTTTATTGATTCTTTCCAACCGTGCAAAATCCCAACAATAATCTGAATCCATTTCTTAGCAGGGACAAAAACCGAGCCCCTGCTTTTCTAATTTCATGGGACTGTGCCATTTCTTGCCTCCGCTGAATACTATACAGTGTAAGCTGCCCCAAAATATATAAAGGAGGACTTGAAATGACTTGTAAACACAGAAAAAATAAGGTCGGTTTTGTATACAGCATGACCAATAGCGCTGATCTCAATGAAGTCGTAGCCCTGCGCCGGGGAATAAACGGCAGATTAAGTTTTCTTGGCTCTTTTTCCACTAATGGTGCAGGCAGCGGTGAGGCCACGGTAGATCCGTTAGCTTCGCAGGGATCAGTAATTGTATCCCGGCCAATAAGATTTCTTTTTGTGGTTAATGCCGGCAGTGATACCATTACTAGTTTCAGGATTTCCCCTAACGGAGAATTAATAGGTTTAGACGTTGAGCCTTCGGGAGGAGTCCGGCCCAACAGCCTGGCCCAGTTTGGCAACCTGCTATATGTGACCAATGTCGGTGACGGTGCCAATGACTCTAACGTCTCGGGATTCAGGATCGAACCTGACGGTGATCTGAGTTTTATCGGTTCAGCCCCTTTGAGTACCGATGATTCCCAACCGACCTGCGTGGTTTTTAGCCCCAATGGCCGTCTGCTGGTTGTCTCCGAAATAAATACCAATGTTCTCTCGGTCTACGAGGTTAATAGTGATGGCAGCCTGAACGGCCCAGTCGTTAATCCTTCCAACGGTGCGGCGCCTTTTGGCTCGGTATTTCTCCGGCGGGGATTTTTACTGGTAACCGAGGCCGGACCCAATGCGCTTTCCTCGTATACTGCTGATTTGGATGGTAACCTTACCGTAGTAAGTGGTTCCGTAATCAACGGTCAGCAAGCTACATGTTGGGTGGCTGTTACCCGGAAACAAAGATTTGCCTATACTGCTAATGCCGGCAATGGGGGAACCCTAACCAGGTATCGGGTCAGAGATAACGGGACCCTATTCGTCAAAGATACTGTTTTCAGTACGCTGTTTGGTACCGGGGCTCCTTTGGATACAGGGGTGAGCCTGGACGGACGTAACCTTTACACTTTAAATGGAAATCAGGGGTCCATTAGCGTTTTCAAAATAGGAAAATTTGGGCGCTTGTTCCGGTTGGAGGTGTTCGAACCTACTGGACTGCCGGAGGTTGGCGCCCAGGGTCTGGCAGTCATCTGATTAACCAGATGAACTGATTATAATAAGGCTCGCCTGCTCATCCGGGCGAGCTTTTCTGTGATGAACCATTAAACGCAGATGATACATGTATGTGTGAATTTTATCTGTAGGTACCGCGGTAGAGCCGGGTAAAGATATCAGCCCAGAAATTGTCCCTGCGCAGGTCGACTGCCTGATGCATACAAAGCTCATGGCAGCACATGCATTCTATACATTTATGGTAGTCGATTTTTTTGGTATCCAGGTCAATTGCCTGGACCGGACAGCTTTCTGCACACATATTGCAGTCTTTGCAGCGCTTGGAGTTTATTCTCGGCCGAGTCTTCAAAAAATCGATCAACTTCACCAGAACAGCATGGTTGCCAGGTTTATTGGAGCGGTATTTCTTGGGATATTTGAAATTAGGTAAGAGCGGGGGCCTGTCATAGTCGCCGATAATTTCAATGTGATCCAGATCAGACTCGCCCAGCTTCCTATCCCGGGCACTGACTAAAATAGGAACGTCGTCAATTCGCATTCCTAACATGGCTGTGGCAACGGCGTCCAAAGCCAATGGATCAGTACTAAGCAGGATTTTTCCGGCTGGGTAAACCTCACCGGCGGTCGGGCCCTCCCCTTGCATAGCAGTTACCCCGTCCATGATATGCAATCCTACTTTAACCGCTTCGTGGATATCAACGATCATATGGCCCAGGTCAGTGGGATTGGGTGCCAGGCGATGGTATTCAGCTTTTTTCAAACCGGGGATGCAGCCAAACAGATTCTTGACGGCCCCAGTAAATATACCAGCAGAATGGGTCTTCAACTTGGGAAGGTTGATCACAAAATCGGCATCAGACATCGGTTTCGCCAGGTACATCTGGCTGACATAATTACTATGCGGCTTTACTTCGATAACGCCTTCCCGGTC
This sequence comes from uncultured Syntrophomonas sp., assembly GCA_964584415.1. GTDB lineage: Bacteria > Bacillota > Syntrophomonadia > Syntrophomonadales > Syntrophomonadaceae > PHAA01. Next base: position 26,747 of record CAZOZX010000006.1, on the reverse strand, counting down.
GAAGTTTTTTAGCTCAGCTCCTTCTTCCTCGGCAACTTTCTTCAAACCGGAAATAATCAATCCCTGGGCAGTTGGTGCTATGCCGGCAATGGCTCCCCCGGAGCTATCGCCGATCCAGACTGTGCATCCCTGTTTTATCAGCAAACGGGTTAATGCCCGTACGAATTCTGAATGGGTTACCCCAGCAGTCTCTGACTTCTTGGGTCCTATCAGGTTAACCTTGAACAGCACTCTCATCCCGGGAGAAATAAAGTTCCCCCAACCACCAAGCAATTCAATCCCAGCTGTAATCTTTTCCTGGAGAAGATCTAGATTATAGGCTGAACATTCCTGTACAACGACTTTGGTCACTGAAGAAATTCTCCTTCCAGGATTTCTGCAATCTTATTATGATTAGGTTTGGCTGTGGGTTCATAAAATTATGCGTGTTCGACTAAGCGTAACAAAGAATCAAATGAAATCTTATACAGTACGTATCTGGGCGCCAAAAGGGATCAAACCCAGCTGGGCTAATTTAAAATGCTGTAACCCGAATGGAATTCCAACAATGGTCAGGCAAAATACCAACCCGATCACTACATGACCGAGCGCAAACTCCCAGCCAAACACCAGCAGCCAGATAATATTGAATATTAGTCCCCCAGCACCAAAGTTTCCCAGAATGATTACCCGGCCAAACGGCCACAGCACAAAACCGGCAATCTTAAAGCACTGCAGACCAAATGGTATTCCGATTATGGTGATGCATAATAGTAAACCAGCCAGCGACCACGCGATTGCTCCAATTAATCCGCCAAAAATAACCCAAATGATATTACCAATAAATCTCATATTTATGACCCCTTTCGGCAAGTATTTGGTCCGGAAGATATCGATTTCTATGCCTTAACACCAGGATGGAGCTGGGCGGGTATTTGGCGTATTTTGGTATCAAGACTATTACCCGGTATTGTTTCTCCTCATACGGCGCGAAATATTAGGAGTTATTTTCGGCTTCAAACCATTAGTCAGGTTTGGCAAAGAAGGTGGCCCTGCTTTTACACAAGATAACCCCCTGCTCGTTAAAAAGGGCGGCCTCGGTTACAATTATGCTTTTGCCGGCATTAACCACCCAGCCTTCGGAGGTAATAACCATGCCGGCAGTAATCGGGGCAAAGTAGTTTATGTTCAGCTCCAGGGTTACCGCTATCCCCCCTAATGTCTGCAGAGCATACCCCATGGATGTATCAGCCATAGCGGTAATTATTCCCCCATGCAGGGTTCCTAGGGTATTCAGGAAATCTTCGTTTACGCTAAGCTGTAAGCCCGCCCTTCCCTGCCCTAGGTACAGCAGCTTAAAGCCCATGGAACGTATGGCCGAGGATCTGTTATATTTCTCCAGGATTCTCTCGAAAATTTCGGGAGCAACGCCCCGGTTCTCAGGAGTAATGTTCTTCATATCCTCTCTCCATTCTTAGCAGAATACTAGATTGGTTCCGGTGTTCCTTATATGCCCGCAAGATTGAAAGGGGGTATATACCCCTGGTTGGCACTGCCGCGATCCTGTATATAACCGTTAGTTAGTCCCAAGCGCATTGCTGCATTTACTACCGAATCATACTCCAGCGAAGTTATTTTACGGTTGATTTCGTTAAATTGTCTACAATTATGAACCGGCGTATACTGGCTCATAAGACTGAGCATAAATTTATCCCGGGGTAGATAATCATTCAGCCACTGCATTATTTTGATGGAGTCATGCCTGGCTCCGGGGAGAACCAGGTGTCTGATCATTACTCCTTTTAACATAATACCATTCTGGTCGAATTGTGGTTGGCCGCATTGAGCCACCATAGCCTGGATAGCTGCGGCAGATGTCTCGAAATAATCATCGCAACGGGAATATCTCCAGGCCAGTTGGTTACTGAAATATTTTAGATCCGGCAGGTAAATATCAATATAAGGCTGTAAGGCTTTAATTACCTCTGCCCTCTCATAACCTCCGCAGTTGTATACTATAGGAATATGCAAACGAGGCTTGGCTATATCTAGGGCTGACAAAATCCAGGGTAAATAAGGAGTAGCGGTTACCAGATTGATATTGTGGGCCCCAGCCTCCTGTAATTCCAGGCAGATATCAGCCAGACGTTCAACGGTAATCGCGACCCCAGCGCCCTCACTGCTAATCTGATAATTCTGGCAGAAACAGCAACGCAGGTTGCAGCCGCTGAAAAATATGGTTCCACTCCCCTGTTTGCCGCTGATGCAAGGTTCTTCCCAGAAATGAAGCGCCGCGCGGGCTACCTTTAAATGCGAAGGGCACAGGCAGTAGCCAGTCTGGTTGGTACGGTCAACAGCGCATTGCCGGGGACACAAATTGCAGGGATTGCCAGTCAATCCACCCCTGTTATGGTTTGGCAAATATCTATTGTTAGCTTGCATATATCTATTTAGCGATAATCTTTGTTGGTTGTCAATCAAGCAGGTTTTGATTTATTTATCCTGGCAGATATACTAAGATTTGAATGAGCCGGGAACCGGCTTAGAATGTAATGGTGAGTTATTAATGGAAAGAATTGAAGAAATCTTTACTGTCCTGCTGGAGGAGTATGGCCCCCGTCATTGGTGGCCGGCCCCGACCCCGTATGAAATGATGGTAGGGGCAATTTTGACCCAGAACACAACCTGGGTAAGCGTCGAAAAGGCCATCGGCAATTTTTACGGCCAGCTGTCGCCCCAATTGGTAGAGTCTCTTAGTCACGAAGAGCTGGCTAGCCTCATTCGACCCTGCGGTTATTTTAACCAAAAAGCTAACCATCTGAAACACTTGACCCATTGGTTTCAGGGTTACGGTTATGATGTTGAGCAGATCAAGTCAGTGGAGAATGAATCATTGAGGCGTGAGCTGTTGGCGGTAAAAGGAGTGGGACCGGAGACGGCTGATTCCATCCTGCTCTATGCACTGGATAAGCCTTTCTTTATTATCGATGCCTATACCAGGAGGCTGTTATCCCGGTTGGGGTATGAGGTGCCAAGAAATTATGACAGTCTGCGTTACCGAATTGAAGCTGTAATTGCCAGGGACATATATGTTTACGGGGAATTTCATGCCTTAATAGTCGAGCATGCCAAACAGAGATGCAAAAAATCACCTGATTGCGAAGGCTGCCCGTTGGAATTCCGCTGCCAAAAGCTGATTGATTAGCCTTTCCGAGCAGGATTAAAATAAGCGTTGGTTAAGTCCTAATGATGGCTGGAGATATTTATTGCCATTCTTTCAAGTGGGTCTGGATAAATTCGATCACTTTTTGATGCTCTTCATTGCCGCTGCCTTGTATAATCATCGGCTCACCAAAAACCATGTGAATATCCTTATCCCGATTGATGGGTCCAAAGTCCTTGATCAGACTGCCGTTGCCCCAGAAGTCAGTTTTGATAGCAACCGGTACAATTTTAACCTTAGCCGCCCGGGCTAGCTTTATCCCCAGGGTGTTAAAGTGTTCCGGCTCAAATTGGGTGGTGCGGGTACTTTGCGGGAAGACCACTACTGATGTTCCCTGGTTGAGCAGCTTCTTGCCTTTATCCATCACTATCTTAAAATCCTGCTTGGGATTATCGCGGGTAACCACGATAGGATCGCGGGATCGCATCACCGGACCGAAAAAGGATTGGGTAACCAGGCTTTCTTTTACAACATAGGTGACATGTTTGTAAGGTTCGATAATACACGGAAAAACGAAGGTCTCCAGGGTGCTCATATGATTGCTTATGAATACCACCGGTCCTTCGCTGGAGGCTATATTATTAACACCGCGCAGGTGGAACTTGCCCCCGCAGCCTTCAATCAGTTTGAGTATATCAAGGGAAGACTGCACCCATGCGGCATTATCATAAACTCCCCGGTTGGCCAATATGCGAGCGTGGTTGACGATGCTTAATATACCTGCCACAAAATAGAATCGGGTATTCAAGGTCAGCCGATCCATGAACAGGCGGGAATGATTAGGGGGTGTATCGTAGGTATTATCCTTGAAATATGGCAGCAATCTATGTCACTCTCCTTGTGGCGACCTATTGATGGTTTCGATATCAGTCCTGGATTCCTAATTGCAGTCCCTGATTTTAATCGTTTAACAGCTGAGCCCGGTAGCTGGCCAGCATTTTCTCCTGCTCGGCATTTAAGCGCGGATATTCCAGATGCATGGCTTCCATGGTGTCAGCAATTATTTCCGAAATTGCTAATCGGGCAAACCATTTCTTATCCGCGGGAATGACATACCAGGGGGCATAATCATTATCGGTAGCGGCAAGGGCATCCTCGTAACATTTAATGTAGTCGTCCCAATGCTGTCTTGCCTTCAAATCATCCCCGTTAAACTTCCAGTGCTTATGGGATTCATCGAGGCGAGCCAGCAGCCGCTCCTTTTGCTCCTGCTTGGAAATATGGAGATAGAATTTGAGTATGACTAAGCCGTTGTGGTGCAGGTATTTTTCAAAGTTGCCGATGTGGTCCAGCCGTTGTTTCCAAATATCTTCCCCGATTAATTCAGCCGGGATTTTCTGTTGCTGCCTGATTAGGTCATGAACCCTGACCACAAGTACTTCTTCATAGTAAGAACGGTTAAAGATACCGATCCGACCTCTTTCAGGCAGGGCCTTACTGTAGCGCCACAGGTAATCATGATCCAATTCTTCCGCAGACGGCTGTTTAAAACTATATACTATGGTTCCCTGCGGATTGAGCCCGCTCATGACATGCTTGATGGAGCCGTCCTTACCGGCCGCATCCATAGCCTGGAAAATTATCAGCAAGGCATACTTGTCCTGGGCGTAAAGAATGTCCTGCAACTTAGTCATTCTTGCGATATTTTGTTCGGTTCGTTCCTGGGCTTCTTCCTTGGAGTTGAAATTTGCAGTGAAATCAGTGCGTATCAATGTCAGCTTGGCTTTCTTCCCTTTGAACCTGAAATCATTACCTGCCAGCAAATCTTGTCCCCCCATCGAATATTATCGTTCAATGTATTGCAGCAGTTCCGATATATCTGAAATATAAAAATCTGCCCGGGAGCTGATCAAGCGCTCCCGGTCTCCGAATCCATACAAAGCCCCACAAGTCCAGGTGCCGGCACTTTTCCCGGCTTCGATGTCAGTGTGGGTATCACCAACCATGACAGCCTTTCGGGAACTAGCCTCCATTTTAGCTAGTGCGAGCAAGATTCCTTCCGGATCAGGCTTCAATTTGTTTACGGATTCCGGACCGACAACTAAATCAAAATAATCTCCGACACCCAGGTCTTTGAGTATATTGATGGTTACCTGCTCAGATTTGTTGGTAACCAGAGCCAGTTTCTTGCTAAGCCGCCCTTTAAGAGCGGCCAGGATTTCGCTGACGTTGGGAAAAAGTTTGGTCTCGTCCAGGGCGTGGCTCCAGTAATATTCACGATAAAGCGGCAGAGCTTGGGCGACCAATTGTTCACTGCCGCCTTTGAAACTGCGCCTGACCAGGGCTTCCACTCCATCGCCAATATAGCTGATTATCTCCGGGCCGGGTAACGGCTGAAAATCGAATAATTTCAGGGTATGATTGACTCCATTGATTATGTCCGCCGCAGAATCTATTATCACCCCGTCTAGATCGAATATAACCGCGTCTACGGGTATTATCATGTTTTTTGTCCCCAATCATAATTAAAGTCGGGTTAAGCAATAACACGGATTTATAACACTCATCATTGGGTTGGATCCAGGGCTGGAAAATCAGCCAGTATCTGAGCGGAGATGGCCAGGGCGATCGGTTCCGATTGACTATTGTTCAGAGTGCTGCTGGCATAAATTATACCCACCGCCTGGGCTTGGGTATTTATGACCGGACTCCCGCTGTTGCCTGGATTGATGGGTAATTCAATCACCATGTCCGGAGCCAGTTTATCTGTACTTTCTCTATATCCAAGCACTTTGCCACGCTGGGCAATTTTCTGAAATCCAAGAGGATTACCGATGATGGTGACGATGTCTCCCGTCTTAGGCCGATCCTTTAGAGTCAGGCTTATGCTCGGCAGGTTGGAGCCATTCAATCGAATCACCGCCAGGTCATAGCCCGGAACCGAATCATAGTGATTGGCATACAATTTCTCGCCGCTTTCAAAGGTTACGGTTATAGTACCTGCCCCCGAGACTACGTGTTGGTTGGTTATAATAATACCGGATGGATCAATATTGAAACCAGTTCCGTTCTTTATGGCAGCCTTGACAGGATTGCTGGCGTCGACCGCTTCGATACTTACCACAGCTGGTTTACACAGCTGGACTATTTCATCATCCCGCAGGACTTGGTTCTGTTCCAGGAAACCGAACTTATCACCAAAAAAATAGGATAACTGCGGAAAGCTAAAGACAACAAAGGCAATTATAACCAAAACCACCGACAATTTGAACCAGCGCCCCGGTCGGTGTTTAAGCCTGTACTCCCTATCGAGATATTCTTCCTCGGTTAAGTCTAATTCCTGATCGGATTCATCAGTATGCTTCATCTACAACCTCTTAATTACGTGAAATTCCTGCTTAAATATTAACACATATGATCAATGCGGGATTAACTGCGGTTCCGGCTATTGGTGCCGGCCAATTTAGATCCATTATGCCAATGCTTGACTTTGAAATCCTGCCGCAGCTTTCGGAGATTAGGGAAGGCATTGAGTATACGCTGGTGTCTAAGTCCCATTCTATTCATCAGATGCTCATAGTGTATCTTCAAATCTTCTATATTTTCTTCTATGGTTTCCACTGAATTGTCTTTGACAGCCTCCAGTCTATCTACTGCTTCCTGGGCGAACTCGTACATTTCATTGAGCAGCGACTTCAAAGCCGCCAAGGATATTAAGGTATAAATCATATCGAACATGAAATACAGGGCCAACAAATATAATCCCAATTCTCCTGCCTTCAGTGGGATTTTGTCCACCATCGCGGTTATGAAAGGGTGAACCATTTTGATGATAACAACTGCTGCGATTCCCCAGTACAATGAGAAGCGCAGACAAATCCTGCCATTCAGGTTAAAACGGCGGTTGCTGTAATCCCACCATTTATGATGAAAAACGGTCTCAAGTAGCCACCCGGTAGAGTATTCTATTGTGGAGGTCAAAACAACTGAACCGAGGAAAAGCAGCGGGAGGTTGTCAAAAACGGGACGCAGGGTAAGCAGCAATGCTACAATGCCGAAACCGTAGATGGGACAAAATGGGCCATTCAAAAATCCCCGATTGACAAAGCGATGTTCTTCCCACCCGGCATAAAGGGTTTCTATAACCCAGCCAAGAAAGGAATATATGATGAAATAATAGGCCAGGTCGAACACAACCGGCCCATAGAGGTTTATGTATGACATCCCCAGTCTCCCCTGTGGCGTACTGGCCGCAACCGCCCCAACAAGTTTTATTGTAACGACTGCGAGGCTGACTTTCAAGGTGACCTCGATAAAGCCCTATTTCTACTTCTCCATTGTTACCTGAATTTTTCGGGCTATTGCTATAGCGAAAATGTCCGATATGGGGCGATTCGGAGCAACCTCTTTAAAATACATATCATAGAGACGCTGGGGAGGAAACATTTCGACTTGTTCAAAGCCGCAGCTGCGCAGATATTCTTCTGCTTCTCCCTCGTCGATGCCGGATAGGACCGGTTCATCAAACATATACTGCAGGGAGTTCATATGTTTTACCATATGACCTGACTTGCGGCCGTCAATGGCGGCCAGGTAAACATAATCAAAAATCAGGCTGGAGCCGGGGCCGCAGTTATTATATACACTGGTTAGAGTCCGGCGAACCGCGTCTTCATCCAGGTACATGGCCACCCCTTCCAGGGTAAAAACCGTGCGCAGCCGGGGATTATAGCCGGCATTGATCAAGCTTTGGACAAGGTCATCCTCGGTCAAATCAACCGGTACATAGTAAATATGTTCGGGAAGACCTTCAAATACTGCCGTCACCCGAGATTTCTTTTCCCTCTGGGTAAGCGGATGGTCCACCTCAAAAGTACTGATACCGCGCAGCCGGTGGTAAAATCGATAGGGGCGGGAATCGAGCCCGGCCCCGAGAATTACATATTGCTCAACTCCGTCTTCAATCTGCTGCTGCACATAATCGTCGAACATGCGGGTGCGGGCGGCAATAAAATCAACCACCCCTCTTCCCTGGAAAGCTATGGTCCATTCTATCAGGCTGCCGGAAAATGGACCGGCCATCATGAGCTTTGTCCACCAGGAGGAGAAACGATAAGCGAGAAAGTCGTTGCATATTCTTTCTTCAGGAGGGCGCAATGATTCACGGTAGCGTATATAGGCGAGGCCTTCGGCGGTACCACTGGGCAGATACTTCATTCCTCTCCCCCTTCCTGGTGTGCGGTTGGTATAAATATATGGTGCAGCTAGAAAAATATTCTACAGGAACAGCTCAATATATTTACGGAGTTCAGCCAACATATCAGCTCTTTGCTGATCGGTAGACCGGGGGACGCCAAAGAAGTTTTTGTACTGGTAGAGGTCAAATCCACAGAATCCAAAAACCGAATTTACCGCTGCTCTTCTGATAGTCTCCAGCATGGTCCCCTGCCGGGCCGTTCGCTCATCAGCACCGGAGGTAGTAATTAAAAGACCTTTTTTGCCGGTCAGCAATCCCCTGGGTCCGGTGGAAGTATATTCAAAGGCAAATCCATTGCTGAAAACCCGATCAATATATCCTTTGAGGATAGCCGGCACTCCGGTCCACCAAACCGGAGCCACCATAATAACCACATCTGCCCAACGCAGGTCATCCTGTTCAGCCTTAATGTCAGCAGGCAAACGGCCGGTTTGATAACCCTCGAAATCGCTGCTTTTTAGGATAGGGTCCCAATTCATAGCATAGAGATCTTTGAATTTTATGTCGGCTCCTTTTTTTTCAGCCTCTTCCCTTACCGTCGCGGCTATAGCTGCATTAAAACTGTTGGAGTTAGGATGGGCATAAATTACCATCACATTCATTAGTCAATGCTCCCTTTCTAACTAAAATAGGTCGCTGATACATGACCTGGTCAGCCTTATTAGTTTGCTGAAATTAGGGCTGGCTATCCATACCCAACTCTTCTAAAGTGCCCCATTGATTGTCAATGGCGTTGGTGCGCAGGACGATATATAACTCAGCCAACGTGGCATTTTGGTAAGGAAGCACGAACAGGGTGCCGATTAAGAAAGCCAGCATCCCCAGCAGATACCAGCCTATAAAGGAAAGGTCCAGGACAAACATGGCCCACTTATGACCGCCAGTCATACGGGTACTCAACTCCAGGGCCCGTTTATAATCAATATGGGGATTGTCAGCCAGAATATAGGGGACCATTCGGAAAGCATAGAATTTAATAATTCCCGGAATGATGAAGAGCAGGAACCACATAAAATTGATGAAATCGCGCCATAACATACAAAGTACAATATTCATGTACCATTCTTTATGAAACGCATAACTGAGCTTGTTAAGATCGAATTTGTTGCCGGTCGAACCGATAAAATATTTCCGTCCCCCTATCTCCAGCGGATAACCTAAGAATAGTCTAAAAGCTAAAGCCAGTAAAAAAACCAGGATGGTAACAGAAATGATAATTGGCAGGTAAGGCCATATATCATGGGTCAAAGGACTGTTGGCTTGATACTCATAACGGGATGACCCTCCCAATCCCCCCTGGGCCAAAGCAATTATCAGGCTCACCAAAAAAGCCTGCCAATAAGATACCTTTAAGACTAACTTTGCCCTGCTTTTGAGTTCCGCCCTGGTCCACATACCCATCCCTCCATAAAATTTATTTATCAGCGCTTGATTTCAATACCCCCCATGATACAGGTGCAGCGCAAGTTCAGTATTTTGGCGGCATTTTGCAGATCGCCGGTTTGCAGAGTGGCGCTGCCTACAATCCCGCCGGAACCTTTACCCAATAAATCCACCCCACCCAGTATAGCTGTACCCTGGCAGCTAATCGCTATATCCTCCGGTACAATAATAGTTATACCCCCCATAATCGCGGTCAGGTTAAGATCAATTACCCGCTGGGTAAAATTAGCTTTGCGGATATCCAGATCAATGCCACCCATAACTGCTGTGTATTCTCCGCTGCTGAGTTCCCAGGTATCCCTGGTTTTATCAACCGCTCCCATAATGGCGATGTTTCCGCCGAAATTGTGCTGGTTTTTGAAAAGGATGTTTATCCCTATCAAAATTATAATTACCGGCCAGAACCCTTTCCAAAAAGCAGTCGTATCGACATCAAATAGGCCAGCGTTGCCTCCCAGGAAGATAACCCCGACTCCTACCAGAACACCGCCCGTGACCAGATTGGCTAGTTGGCCATGGTCGCCCCGGCCGCCGCGGGTAATCCAGTTCACACCCGCAATTATGAAGAGGATGGGCCATAACAGGTTGAATACATAACCCAGACTTATGGCTGTTACCCCAAAGTTATTGAGCAAAGCAACAGCTCCAAACCCTATTATTATCAGGCCTACAATATATCTCCCGTATGACTTTTCCATAATAAGTACCTCCTTTATACTGTTGCTACAGCAAATGTAAAATCAGATACTGGCCTATTCCTACCAGGGCCCCGATCACCGTACCGTTAACCCTAATCCACTGTAAGTCATCCCCAACCTTGTCTTCCAGGGATTGTACCAGCCCGGCATCATTCAGACTTTGCAGTTTTTCCCTGACCATTTTACCGATCACACCATGATAACGCTCCAATAGGCTCATAATTTTGCTCTTTACCCAGGCTTCCAGATCAGCCTTCCGTACCTCATCCTGTTGGATTACAGCGATTTGCTCCAGGATTATAGTGGTCAGATAGCTCACCAGGGGAAAACCCCGCTCACTATCTTTCAACATTTGTTCCTTCACTGCCGCGAACAACTCTGTGGTTGCATTCAAACCAGCCTCTGTACCAATAAATTTGCGCAGCGCGTCGCTGAATATGGTGGAAGCGGATAAGGGATCAATAAGCTGCAGGTTTTCAATCTCGTGTTTGATCTTTTGGTGTAAATGGTGTTGCGGCGACTTCATCTCGATCAGAAAATGATTGACCCGGCGGGCCAAAATATCCGCAGCTTCATCATAATTGACTATATCCAGGCTCTCCCCTAGACCTTTTCCTAACCTGCGTAAAAATGTTCCCTGGTTAGAGTAATCGGAAGCGGCCCTGCTTAAAATACGCCGGATACCTTTTTCAAATTCCTCCCCTTTGGTCGATGCGATGGCCCAATCAATCACTAGATTAATTACATCCTCGCTATATAGGTGCTTTACGCTGTCTTCCAGGCTAATAACCAGTCCGGGTGAAATGTTTAACTCGTCCAGATTTTCGGCTAAAACCAGATGGGTAAATTCGGACATCTTCTCAGGCTCCAGGTTCTGGATAATATTAGTGCTGATCGATTGAGCAGCTTCTTCCAGTCCCCGGCGGGCCTGGTCGGTTTGCAGAGCAGCGGTGATGCCATCGATGAGGGGGTAAGCTTGAACTTTGTCGGAAATAAATTCGAGACTCAACCAATCGGTTTCTACAATCTTAACAATAGCTTCAATGATTCTTTCCCGGTTATTAGGTATGATCGCGGTATGAGGAATAAACTTTAATCCCAGGGGATGACGAAAGAGGGCCACTACTGCAAACCAATCGGCCAGGGCGCCGACCAGCGCTGCTTCAAAAGCGGCAAATAGAAGCCCGCCGGTAAAATTGGCCCGGAAGTTCCATGAGATGACCGAGCCCAGAACAGCTAACAGCAGCAAGGTAGTTGCGACCGCTTTCATGTTGCGCATAACGGCCTCCCTTTATAGAAATGATTTCTAATTCTTTTCAGACATAATTACCTGTTTCTACCTAATAGTATAATGATTAACCAAACAGTTTGCATTATCAAGTGATGTGATTACTATGGCTTCGTCAGCCAGGAAAAAGATTGGCACCTGCTCCAAAAGGTGCCGGTGCCTTTATCGTTCGTTCTGACCTAAAAGCAATTTTCGTTACTGTTTTAGTGTACCCGTACATCCTTGGCCCCGAAATTCCTCATAACCCGGGCAACTTCATCAATTTGTTGTTCATCAGCTTTCAGCACCATAACCGTGTTGCCTTCTCTGATTTTGCCCTCATAAAATTCGCTCTGCTCTTTAGGAATACCGTAATCTACCAATGCACCGGCAATTCCACCGGTTACAGCCCCGCCCAGGACCATAGCCAAAGGGCCCAGGGCCAATATAGGTCCGATACCTGGTATTGTCAGCGCTCCCGCCCCCAGGGCCAATCCCGCTAATCCACCTAGAGCACCGCCAGTCATGGTGCCGCTGGATAAGGTAGAAGTTGAGCGCCTGCTGTCACGGCTGCCGGACTGCTCGCTTTTTTCGTTGCCTAATATGGATATCTCATGGAATCCCTTACCCTTGAGTTCCCGGAGGGCTTGCTCGGCCTGCCGGTTGTCTTCGAAATAACCAATTACCCGCTTGTCCATTATTTCATAACCTCCATTATTAAATTCGTTTATAATATTGCCTTTGCCAACCAAAATTATGACGTTTTGATATTGAGAATGGCTGCGGTTTATTGATGGTAGGACAAGACTAGCATTTATTGGATGACTATGTGATATTATGTTTATATAAACTAGTTTTAGATTCCTCATCTTTTCACGATTTCTCTACATAATCTTGCTTAATTGGGGTCAGATTGAAGCGTGCTCCTGTCCCCATTTGAGTTCAGGAGGTGAGAAATGCGATTGGGATTTCCCCGGAAATTAAACTTGTAAAAAGGGGTGAAATTATGCGTGTAGGTAAAATCAGATGGATGATTCTGTTGACCTCTATGCTTGTTTTGGCTTGGACCTTGGCTGCCGCCGCGGTTGAAACCAGAACTGGTGATATGGTTAATGTTCCCGCCGGTAGTTTATCCGGCCCATTATTCATCTCCGGCAATAATCTTACCGTTAATGCCAATGTTGAAGGTGATGTTTTTGCAGCCGGGTCTTCTATAACTATCAATGGGAGCGTTAACGGTGATGTAATTGCTGCTGCCAATACCATTAGCATAAATGGACCGGTTAGCGGCGACATCAGGATAGCTGGCAACACAATCGATATTGGATCCACAGTTGGGGGAAGTATAACGGCCGCCGCCAATACCATCTCCCTGCGGGAGCCAGCCAACGTTTATAGGGATGTCATGTTGTTTGGTAACACAGTTACCATGCGCGGAACTATCAAGGGTCAAGCTATGGGCAGCGGCAATCAAATATTCTTGCAGGGGCCGATTAACGGCAATGTTCAGATATGGGATGTACAAAATCTGAATATTGGCCCTACAGCTGTTGTAAACGGATCTTTAACTTATCGTTCGGCGAATGCCGCCCAGATTGACCCAGCCGCTAAAATTAGCTCCATAAACCAACTGCCGCCGGTGGCCAGACCGGAGAGAAATGTGGACATTCCGCAAGGGATAGCTCATGGTATAGCCTGGACCGCCGTAATTATATCAATAATAGCCGGTTTCATTATCTGGGGTGCATTCTATCTGATTTTCCCGCGCCTGCTGCCCCGGGCTAGCCAAGCTAATTATGGACCTTTCCTGCCTAAGCTGGGCTGGGGGTTCCTGACTTTACTGGTGGTACCGCTGGCGGTATTTGTGTTATTGATCACGGTGGTGGGGATTCCCCTGGCCTTCATATTATTGTTTATGTATATTCTCGTTCTCTGCCTGGCCAAGGTACTGGTTTCTGACTATATCGTACGGCTATTGGCGGAACGGAACAATTGGGAGGGTAAAGGCACTATAATTGGCGCTTTTGTCATAACTTTATTGATACTGGCGGTGGCCGCCAAGATCCCCATGGTAGGATTCTTTATAAGCCTGATTATTGCCTCGATAGCTTTGGGCTTGGTTATAACCGCGATAGCCAGGTGGCGACAACCGGTGGCCTAAAGAAAAACAAAAAACAGGGAGGCAAGTATTACAACTTGCTTCCCTGTTTTATTTTAAGAAACTATTGGCGGGCGTGGGACCCGTCACAGAAAGGTTTGTTACCGGTTTTCCCACAGGTACATAGGACAATATGGTTCGATTCCTTGATTAGTTTGCCATCCGGATCCATTATTTTGGCAGCACCTTTAACTACCAACGGCCCATTGCGGACCATTTTGATAGTTACAAATTCGGTTGGAACAACCCCATAGTCCACTGATCCTGGTCCCCTGGCCAACGACGGGTCTACCTTGGATCCTTCGGTAAGTTTGTACTTTAAAGCGTCCGAGGGGCAAAGATCAATAGTCTTGATAATCTCCTCCGCACTAGCGTTGACAAGATTAATCCAGGGCTTTTTGTCCGGATCGAAAACTGTCAGCAAATTGCCCCAACATTTGCCGGCATGTGAACACTGCCGGGGATACCAGTATACTATGAGATCATCGGTACGATATTCTTTTTTCACCTCACTGGTGTCGGTCCAATCACTACTATCCTTCTCTGTCATGAACTCTTCCCCCTCGTCAGTATTATGCCTTCTGCCAACCCTCAAGGGCGGCTTCTTGGTGGTTGTTTTCCTGATTTCCAGTTATTATACATGTTCATATTTGGTTTATTCAAATGTTGATAAAAGGCAGTCTCATCGCTTACAATACTGCTAAGTATTTTAAGCATGCTAAAATAAACGTGGGACACCATATTACCTAATTGACTTAAATACAGTAATAACGGGCGACAACTTGGAAGGAGAATAATCATGGCTGATGCCGACACCAAATATGAATGTTCTGTATGCGGTTATATCTATGATCCCAGGGTCGGGGACCCCGATAGCGACATAGTCCCCGGAATCAGTTTCGAAGACCTGCCTGATGAATGGGTCTGCCCGGTTTGTGGGGCTCCCAAAGAGGATTTTGTTGAAACCGAGTAATTGTAACGAAACCCTAACGACCCAGATAGTACAATAAAAACAATTCTGTAACCATAATGGCAGGTATGCCCCAGCGGAATTTGGCTACGCGGGTTTTATGATGGAATAGATACATTCCAGCGAGACCGCCGAGCCCTCCACCGGCTGCAACCAGCCCCAGCAGAGTTTTCTCTGGCACTCTGTACATCCCCTGCTTAGCCAGCCATTTGTCCAGCCCAAAAATTGCCATGGTCAGGATATTGATCAATACCAGGTAAATCAGAATATTGTCTTGAATGAGTTTGTCCAATGCCATTTAACCTTATCCCAGCAACATACACTACATGTTAATATACTTTAGCAGGTCGTAAACCAGAAATGCCGGCCATACCAAGGCTTTCAGGAAACCAACCACCCCGCCGCCAAAGCTGGTTGCCTGTTGGATGTAGAATATTAGGGCTCCAATGAAACCAAGACCATAAATCCCGTTGGAAGCACCTGACTGTTTCATACAATTCCCCCTCGAATCCTGATTAATGTAAATCGACCGCATTAAATGGCCTCCCTCCGAATCGATGGTTATTTACCTGGGTAAAATATAATCCAAGTATCTCATGAACAGGAAAGAATAACACCCTTAAAGTTGTATAATAAACAAAGGTGTCATTATAAAAGTGGAGGTATAAGCCTGTGAGAAATTTAAGAAGCCTGGCTCTGATCATGCTTTTATTGATGCTGGTGGTCGTTTCAGCTGGCTGCCGGCGCAGTCAGCAACCAGCTCAGCCTGATCCCAACCAACCTACCCCGGTTGAACCGGTCAAGATGGATGTAGCAGTATATTATCTGAAGAGTTCGCAGAACGATATGTATCTGGTCAGAGAAGTTCATCAGGTAGAAAAAACCACGGAGGTTGCCAAAGCCGCCCTGAATGAACTGATAAGCGGGACCCCGGTTACTGCCGGTGCCTACCGGGTGCTGCCAGCTGACACTAAGATCCTGGGCATAAATGTTGACCAGGGTTTAGCAACCGTTGATTTTTCCGCGGAGGTGTTGAAGGCGAATGTAGGATCCAGCGGTGAAGCATTGGGTATCGCCAGTATAGTTGATACTCTGACCGAATTTCCAACCATACAGAAAGTAGCCTTTACCGTGGATGGGTCCAAGGAAAAAGGCATGGATTGGTGGGGGCATGTTGGATTGTATGAGCAGCCTTTTAAACGAGACGTTGCCAATGTATTCGAGCCGGCCATTTGGGTAACGGCCCCGGTTAAGGATCAGGTAATCAGCAGCCCGGTGAAAATTTCTGGTAGTGCCCGGGTTTTTGAGGCGACAGTGAGTTATCGGCTGCGTGATGCCAACGGCACGATAATAGCCCAGGGAAATACCATGGCCAGCGAAGGTGCACCGGGACGGGGTGACTATAACGCGGATCTGGTATTTAGCGCCAGTGGACCAGGAAAGGGTCAGATTGAGGTGTTCGAGGCCAGCGCCAAAGATGGCAGCGATATTAATAAGGTTATTATCCCCGTTCAATGGCAATAATCCATACCGGTAAAAAAGGCTCATAACTGCGTTAATACGGAACTGTTGGTCAATCAACGTACCCTAAGTACGTTTCAATCGCAGCAGTTCCGATTGCCTTGTTCTGAGCCTTTTTTTCACGGTCTGCCCGGGACCGGAAACAGGCAAATACTTGCGTTAATACGGAACTGTTGCTCAATCGACGTACCTTAGGTACGCCTTAATCGCAGCAGTTCCGATTGCCTTGTTCTGAGCCTTTTTTTCACGGTCTGCTAATGTGACTTGTTGATTATTTAGTTTTGCAAACAGCAAAATAACAGGCCAAGGGATTTTACCCTTGGCCTGTTTAGTCTAGGATGCTTAATCCAGATTCATCAACAATTCGCCGTTTTTGACCTGCTGATCCTGGGTAACGCTGATACTTTTCACGCTTCCGTCAATCGGTGAGGTTATCTGGGTTTCCATCTTCATGGCCTCGATGACGATCAGGCTTTGTCCCGCTTTTACAGCATCGCCAACCTTGACCAATATCTTGGTGACTGTTCCCGGGATACTGGCGCCTATTTGCTTCTTATCATCAGGATCGGCCATCAGGGTAGTGCCAATTTCAACATCGAATTTCTTCTGGAACTGTTTGTCGACGATGGTTATCTCCCGTTGGTTGCCATTAACCTCGAAGTAAACCTTCCGCTCCCCTTCTTTGTTGACCTTACCGATATTGACCAGTTTGATAATAAAGGTTTTGCCTTCTTCTACCTCAACCTCGCAAATCTCTCCCTCGTTAATCCCATCAAAGAACACCGAGCTGTTCATCCGGCTTAAATCGCCATACTCTTTGCGGAAGAGCAGGTATTCCTCGAATACTTTAGGGTATAAAGCAGAACTCAATACATCCCGTGTTGAGGCCTGCATGTTGAAGGTTTCATTGAGGTGCTTCTCAACCGCTTTAAAATCGACCGGCTCCAGTAACTCGCCAGGCCGGGTTGTAATGGGATTTCTATCTTTCAGCACAATCTTCTGGAGTTCCTCGGGAAAACCACCGAAAGGCTGGCCCATCATGCCCTCGAAATAAGAAATGGATGAATCCGGGAAGCTCATGGTTTTGCCCTTTTCCAGAATATTTTCCGGCGTCAGATCGTTCTTAACCATAAATATAGCCAGATCACCAACCAGCTTGGAGGACGGGGTTACCTTAACTATGTCCCCCAACATATCGTTAACAGCTTTATACATTTCTTTAACTTCCTTGAACTTGTGACCCAAGCCAAAACTCTCTACCTGCGGTTTCAGGTTCGAGTATTGCCCTCCCGGGATCTCGTATTTATATACTTCTGCTGTACCAGATTTCAAATCAGATTCAAACTGATTGTAAATCGGCCGTACGTCATCCCAGTAATCTGCCAACTCTTGAATTTCGTCGAGATTGATTCCGGTACAGCGACTGGTGTTCTCCAAAGCAGCCACCACCGAGTTCAGGGCTGGCTGGCTGGTCGCCCCGGCCATACTGTTGAAAGCGGTGTCAGCAATATCAACCCCAGCTTCTGCAGCCATAAGTACGGTGGCCACACCGTTGCCGCTGGTATCATGGGTATGAAGGTGAATCGGTATCGATATTTCTTGTTTTAGGGCCCTTATTAATTTAACCGCGGCATAGGGCTTCAGA
This sequence comes from uncultured Syntrophomonas sp., assembly GCA_964584415.1. Lineage (GTDB taxonomy): Bacteria > Bacillota > Syntrophomonadia > Syntrophomonadales > Syntrophomonadaceae > PHAA01. Next base: position 8,646 of record CAZOZX010000006.1, on the reverse strand, counting down.
AGACCTGCCATGTCTTTGATGCCGAGAATGTGAGCCCCCATTTTCTCAAGTTCCTTGGCCGTCCGCACGTAGTAATCCAGGGAGTATTTATCCCGGCTGTTATCCAAAATATCTCCGGTATAGCAGACGCACGCCTCGGCAATCATTCCGGTTTTCAGGGTCTCATCTATAGCTACTTCCATTCCTTTCAACCAGTTGAGGGAATCAAATATCCTAAACACATCAATGCCGGCATCGGCTGCCTCACAGATAAAAGCCCGAACCACATTATCCGGGTAATTGGTATACCCTACCGCATTGGACCCCCTTAATAGCATCTGCAGCATCACATTGGGTATCTTGTGCCGGAGTTCCGCCAGCCTTTCCCACGGTGATTCATGCAAAAAGCGATAGGCAACGTCAAAAGTTGCTCCGCCCCACATCTCCAGTGAGAAAAGATCTTTACCGAAGTAAGCTGTAGCCTCCGCGATTCTTGACATGTCTACGGTTCTTATCCGGGTGGCTGTCAATGACTGATGAGCATCGCGCATAGTCGTGTCCGACAAGAGCAATTTCTTCTGGGCTTTAACCCATTGAACTACACCTTCAGGACCTTTTTTCTCCAGGATTTGTTTGGTGCCGTGTAGTTTATGATGTTCGGGAATCTTGGGAACTCTGGGTACGTCATAGTCGCGCTTGACCCCTTTGCTTTCATTGACGACTTTATCCCCGATAAATCTCAGCACCTTGACTTCGTGGTCTTCGCGCGGACTGATGTCAAATAATTCTGGAGTATTATCAATAAATCCAGTATCGCACTCACCCTGTAAAAATTTCGGATGGGAAAGAACATTGAGCAGAAAAGCGTCATTGGTTTTCACGCCGCCGATAACCTGTTCACGCAATGCCCGCTGGGCTTTTTGAATGGCATCCTCGAAGGTGCGTGAAAAGGCAGTTACTTTCACTAACAAGCTATCGTAGTAAGGACTTATTACTGATCCGGTATAACCATTGCCGCCGTCGAGGCGTACGCCAAATCCGGCCGCTGTACGGTAAACATCAATCTTACCGGTATCCGGAGCAAAACTATTCGATGGATCTTCGGTGGTGACCCGGCATTGGATGGCATATCCCCTGGTTTTTATGGAACTTTGACGGGGGATGCCTACTTCTTTGGAGTTAAGCTTGTAACCCTGGGCAATAAGGATCTGGCTTTGGACGATATCTATTCCGGTTACAATTTCACTAACGGTATGTTCAACTTGAATACGCGGATTCATCTCAATGAAGTAATGTTGTCCTTGTTTATCCAGCAGGAATTCAACCGTTCCGGCATTACGATACTTAACCGAGCGAGCGATTTTTAACGCATCATCGCAGATGATCTTTCTTTGCAGATCAGTAATTGCCAAAGCCGGGGTGAACTCAATAACCTTTTGATGTCTCCTTTGGATTGAACAATCACGTTCAAACAGGTGAACAATATTACCGTAATTGTCCCCCAGCACCTGAACCTCTATATGTTTGGGGCTCTCCAGGTATTTTTCTATAAATATGTCATCAATTCCAAAGGCTTTACGGGCTTCATTTTTAGCACTGTGGAATTCACGCAACAGGTCTTTTTCATTGCGGACAATTCTCATGCCACGGCCGCCGCCTCCGGCAGAAGCCTTCAGCATTATCGGGTATCCGCTTATTTTAGCAAATTCAAGCGCTTCCTGGTCAGATTGAATAGCTTGTTCTACTCCAGGAATGGTGGGTACCCCAACCTTGCTGGCAATTATTTTGGATTTTATCTTATCCCCCAATTGGTCCATCATTTCCGGGGTGGGGCCAATGAATACAATACCGGACTCGATGCACTTCTGGGCAAATTCGTAATTTTCAGCCAGGAATCCATAACCAGGATGGATGGCGTCGACGCCTTTTTTTTGTGCCAGTCCTATGATTTCTTCGATCCCCAGGTAGGCTTCGACTGGACCTTTATTATTGCCAATAAGATATGATTCATCAGATTTTGTCCGGAATAAACCCAACTTATCTTCTTTGGAGTACACCGAAACTGTTCTGATACCTAATTCATGACAGGCCCTGATAATTCGGATGGCAATTTCACCACGGTTGGCTATCAAAACCTTCTTGAATTTTTTAATCATTACCATACCTCTTTCTCCTCAAAATATCCCTGTATATTATACTCTAACCGTCTGGGGAAAATCTGCCCCCAAAATAAAGTATGCAAAAAACATATAAAGATGTAAATATATTGGGCTCTAATGCCTCTTAAGAGCCTACTCACATATTTTAGTAATAGTCGGTGACATACTAAGAACGTTAACTCTTTTTGAAAGCAGGTAATATAATGAACAAACAAGGTGTTTCGGCCTTCCATCTAACCATGCTGGCCTTGGGGACGGTAGTCGGAGGTTCCTTTTTCCTGGCCACCTCGATAGCTATGAAAGCAGCGGGACCGTCTATTATTATTGGATTTATTCTGGGGGGCGTCCTGGTATATATCATTCTCAATGCATTGTCGGAAATGACAGTGGCTAACCCTTGTGTTGGCTCCTTCAGAACCCATGCCGCCCAGGCTTATGGGCCGTTTGCAGGATATCTGGTGGGGTGGGTTTATTGGACCGGATTGGTTTTGACCATGTCCAGTGAAGCCACCGCCGCCGCACTGCTGATCAGGATTTGGTTTCCGCAGTTGTCACTGCCGCTTTTGTCAATCGGAATTGTATTGGCCGTAACCCTAATTAATTTGCTGGGTGCCAATTATGTTACTAAGCTAGAGACCACTCTGGCAGGAATAAAAATATCAGCAGTGCTGCTCTTTATTGTTATTGCCGCCCTGTTGATATTTGGCTTCTGGCCAACCCAACCGCGGATCGGATTGGGTGAATTACAGAACACGGTTATCTTTCCCAATGGTATCGGGGGGTTGGCCGGCAGTATGCTGATTGTAATCCTCGTATACGCCGGATTTGAGATTATTGGACTGGCTGCTTCCGAAAGCAGCGATCCCCATAAAACAATTCCCCGGGCTATTAATTTTACTATTTTCTCGTTGGTAGGACTATATATTGTGGTTATTGCTATGCTGTTGCCCTTAATACCTACCTCGGTACTTTCTCCTGCCACCAGCCCTATGGTCGCTGCCTTGGAAACCCATGGACTGGGTGTAGCAGCCGGGGTAGTCAACTTCATACTTGTCTCTGCTATATTATCTACCATGCTGGCCTCGGTGTTCGGTCTGGGCCGGATGCTGCGATCACTGGCAGACGGCGGCGATGCTCCTGCTTTTCTGATAGACAGGGGCGATGTTCCCCTCCGCGGCATTCTTTTCTCCGGGATAATCATGCTTATAGGGGTAAGTATGGCCTATATACTTCCCGACCGCATTTATCTGTTTTTAATCAGTTCGGGAGGCTTCTCCCTCTTGCTGGCTTATTTAGCTATTTGCCTCACCCATCTGCGTTATCGCCGTATTTATGGTTGCCCTCCCAAAGGCAATTGCCAGCTGGTCGGCTATCCTTACACTACCTGGATAGGCATTATTGCCCTGGTAGTTTCAATAGCGACCATGCCTCTGATTGCCGGTCAGGGCACTGGTTTGGCGGCCGGAATTGCTTTAGTGGCTCTCTATTCATTGATATATGTAATATCTCATTTAGCCCGACCACAAATGGTTGCTGCTAAACCGTCGCCAGATAATCAGGGAACTAACCAATGCCGGGATAAAGAATAGCTTCATTAAATATATTTGCTGCCCTCTTTGATGCTAAGAGGCTGCAAAGGGTGGTTTTTTATAAACTCTTTTACCCAGGCTGGGTTGGTCTTGGAATATTCCCGCAGGGCCCAACCGATAGCCTTCTTTATGAAAAACTCGGGGGAATTATTGTTCAACAGGATTATCCTGGACAATAAATCACTATCGGTAGCCTGCTTGTACTTAAGTTGAAACAGTATAGCCGTACGTACCAACCATATATTTTTATCAGCTGCCCACTCCAGGCATGTCTTCCGGGCAATATCGGGGTAATTCAGACCGACCCTGCCTACCAACCTGGCTGCCAGGAAATCTACTGTATCCCACCAGGACTTAGAGGTGATCAATACCTTTAGTTTAGGCAAATCTTCGGCCTGCAAGCAGCGATGAACTGCATCAAGATAATCCATGGCCAGGTACTGGTATTCCCTTTCCGGCTTATACCAGCATTGGTCAACAAAATCCCAGTTGATGCTTTTACCCCGACGGACTCGTTTGATAAATTCTGCCTGGATTGAATTGCGCTGCGGACGTGATAATCCCAGGAAAGGAAATAGATTCTTCATATACCTGGCCATTGGTTCTGCCTTAGCAGGATCGCGATGCCTGGCGAAAGCACTCAAAATTTCATCATACATGTATTTCCACTCCTTACCTTATCAAAACTGTCTGGCCGCTGTGAACGTTAACCTTGGCCAGGTCAGCTTTTTCTTTGGGATAAATTTTCGGATTAGCTATTATGTCTAATTATATCAGGATGTCCGCCGCCTATCTAAGCATTGCCCTGGATTAGCGCCGTCGTAGTATAATTGATTCATAAAGATGTCCCTCAAAATATAAAAGGCGGGGATTATATGTGCGGACGTTATACCCTGGCCGTAGAAATGGATGAATTGGCCGAGCGCTTCGGTTGTCCTAAAGTGGAACCGGTCTTTAAAGCCCGTTATAACGTGGCGCCCACCCAGGTTATGCCAGTGATTGTGGCCCCGGAAGGCAGAAAGGAATTGCGTATGATGCGCTGGGGCCTGGTACCCTTCTGGGCCAAAGATAAGAGTATGGGAAATAAACTAATCAATGCCCGCGTGGAAACGGCCGCCGATAAGCCTGCCTTCAGATACTGTTATCGCCACCGCCGTTGTCTGGTACCGGCCAGCGGATATTTTGAATGGCAGCTGCGTCCCGGCGGGAAACAACCTTTCTATATCCGTCCCGCCGATCACCGGGTATTTGCGTTTGCCGGGTTCTGGGATGAATGGACTGCCCCGGAGGGAGAAGTCCTCTATTCCTATGCCATTTTAACTACCGATGCTGTCCCGTCTATGATGCTGATTCACGATCGTATGCCCTATATACTCCCGCGGGCGCAGGAATCTGCCTGGCTGCTGGGCGAACCACTTTCAGCATCAGAAACTCAGCTGGAGGCTTATGAAATCTCTACCCTGGTGAATCGTCCTGCTAATGACCGCCCCGAAATTATCCAGCCAATCTAGCCAATAATTGCCGGGTCACCATTCTTGACAAGAACATATGTTCTGTTATAGCATATGGATACAATCGAGGATGGTGATGCTGATGGGCAAAATAGTCTATATTTCTCTGACTACAGAATCTTTTGATGATCAACTCCTGCAAGTCTGCAGCCAGCATACCTCCCTGCTGGAGCCGGTAGGCAGCCAGGAGCTGCTCCTGGATTTGAGTTCCTTTAAACGGATCAGCGATATCCTGGATGCACTTACTGCTGCCCTGGCCAGCCTGCTTAAAGGGCAGGCGGCTATTGGCCTGGCGGCTTCTCCCCTGCTGGCCCGGCTGGCAATTAACCGCTATAATTTCACCGGCCCGGCCCGGTCCAGCTGCCGTTGGTTTAACCGGAACAATATTGCTATCGTCCAGGTTATTCCCGGGCAGGAATCTCTTTTTATCAACACCCTGCTATTGACGGAATTCTCCCCCCTATCCGCACGTGAATGCCGGCTCCTGAATCGGACCGGATATACATATGTAGGGGACTTGGCGGAGCTGGGCCCCTATCGCCTGAAACAACTTTTAAAACGAGACGTTTCCCTCCTCTGGCAAAACATTCAGGGCTATGATTATACCCCGGTACGGGGTTTATATCCCCCGGAACGATTAGGTTATGCTTTGGCCTGGGAGGAGGATGGCCGGGACCGTAAACAGTTGTTTGTGTTCATTAAAGATGCCGCCCGGGAATTGAGCAGCCTGCTGGAACAACGCCGGGTGGGCTGTCACCGGGTGGAATTGCAGCTGGACCTGAGCGGGGGGCCAACTATCTTTAAGGAACGGCAGTTATCTTCCGCTTGCCATGATTGCCCCCGGCTTTCAATAATTTTGGAGGGATTGCTGCCGGATAGCTTTGATAAGCCGGCCGATGGCCTAAGAATATTTTTAAGCGGGTTAAAACCGATAGAGATGAGGGCCCAGGACCTCTTCACCCTTCGTTATACTTACCAGCAGGAAGCCCGGGAAAGAAAACGGGCCGTCAGCATGGAACAGCTCCTGCAGCGTTTCCCGGGCCGCCTGGGGTTGGGGATGGAGATCGATCGCCGGGAGCAGGTCCTGCTGTTTTGGGATCCCTGGCGTTTCTCTGCCGAGGGATAAGGCTATGAAGGAATATCCTTTCCTGCAGGTGCAATGTGATGATAAGCAACTGCCCTCGGCCATCTATTGCCAGAACCGGTTTCTGCAGGTAGTTGCCCGCCTGGAATACTGGCATGATACCGGCTGCTGGTGGTGCGGGGAAAGTGAGAAATATTTCCACCGCTTGATTTTGGAGGACCAGAGTGTAAGGGAGATATTTTACGACCTGGCCCAACAAGAATGGTTTTTATATAAAACCTATGATTGAGGCCTAGGGTATCGAAGAAGTTATTACGGGGAGACCGAGTAAAACTATCAGCCTTTTTTGACGGTCTGAACCTTATGAGTAGGTGTTGGTTATGAGCTTTGTTCACCTGCATTGTCATACCCCTTTTTCATTTCTGGATGGCGCCAGCCAGGTAGAAGAACTGGTCCAGCGGGCGGCGGAATTGGATATGCCAGCCCTGGCCATTACTGATCACAACAATCTCTCTGCCGCGGTTCAATTTGCCCAGGCAGCAGCTAAAGCTGGAATCAAAGCTATCCAGGGAGCAGAGATAAAGCTAACTGACAACAGCCACCTCACCCTGCTGGCTAAAAACGAGCGTGGCTATGCTTCCCTATGCCAGTTGGTCACACGTTCCCACCTTAATAACCACCGCGGCCAGGCTGCGGTTAGCGAAGCGGATCTGGAGGAAATGCAGGAAGTTATAGTGCTGTCCGGCTGCCGGCAGGGTTTAATTCCCCGCTCTGTTCTGTGGGGCGACTATCAGGGAGCCAAGCGGCAAGCGGAACATTATAAATCGTGGTTTGGCAGTCAAAATTTTTATATTGAATTACAAAACCTTCTCCTGCCCGGTGATAACTATTTAAACCAGCGACTGCTGGAATTAGCGTGCCAGCTGGATTTGGAAGTGGTGGCCAGCAACAATGTGCATTATACCAGCCATGAGGATTTTTTCCTGCATGATGTCCTGTGCTGTGTAAGGAAGCTGATAACGGTCAAGGACATTGATCCGGTTCGTCCCCTGAATGGTGAAAACTATCTTAAAAGCGCTGCGCAGATGAAAGAGCTTTTTGCTGCTTGCCCGCAGGCTCTTACCAATACCTTGCAGATTGCTGAACGCTGCCAGGCTTTCCTGCACGAACCGGCTTTTCACTTCCCCCGCTTTCCCCTCTTGCCGGGCCAGGAAGCGGCCGGGGTTTTACGCCAAATGGTCTGGCAGGGGGCCAACCGGCGTTATAGAAAAATTACCCCGGCTATAATCGACCGGCTGGAATATGAATTAGGGATAATTGAACAGATGGGTTTCCCGGATTATTTCCTGGTGGTTTGGGACCTGGCCCACTATTCGCGCCAGGAGGGTATTCGTTATGCTGGAAGGGGTTCGGCGGCCGACTCTCTGGTCGCTTATTGCCTGGGGATCACCGAAGTGGATTCTCTGCAGCGGGGACTGCTGTTCGAACGCTTCATGAACCCGGAGCGAGTTGGGATGCCTGATATTGATATTGATTTTGAATCCCGTTACCGGGATAAGATGATCGATTATGTTTACAAGAAATATGGCTGTGAATATGTGGCCCGGGTGGCTACCTACAACACCTTTCGGGCCCGGTCTGCCCTGCGCGAGCTAGGTAAAGCACTTGCCTTTCCGGAGCCGGAATTAGATCCCCTATGTAAGCGTATGCCTTTTTATGCCCGGGCGGACCAGATCCGCAGCCTTTTGCATAGACTGCCGGAACTTAAGGATAGTCCCCTGCATGAACCCCGCTTCGGTTTGCTTTTGGATTGCTGCGAACGGCTGGCCGGGTTCCCTCGATTCCTGGGTATGCATTTGGGTGGTTTGGTGATCAGCGATATCCCTATAACCAACCTTACCCCCCTGCAGGAATCAGGCTTGGGTCCGGTCATAAGCCAGTTTGATAAAGATGATATCGAGGGGCTGGGTTTGGTCAAGCTGGATTTGCTTTCCCTGCGCACTCTTTCGGTAATCCAGGATGCCACGGCCCAGATCCGGCAATTGGACCAGGAGCTGGATTATGAGGCCATACCCCTGGATGACCGGGAGACCTTTGCTATGATAAACCGGGGCGAAACAATCGGCGTATTCCAACTGGAAAGCCCCGCCCAGCGTGCCCTGCAGACCCGTTTCCAGGCCTCTGAGTTTGAGGATGTGGTGGCCAGCATGGCCCTTATCAGGCCGGGTCCTATTAAAGGCAATATGGTTGACCCATATGTGGAGCGGCGATTAGGCCGGGAAGAAGTCAGTTACCTGCACCCCTGGCTGGAGCCTATCTTAATC